>QHXG01000217.1 GCA_003222845.1 Acidobacteriota bacterium
TGGCGACAAACTTTCGCCCTTCGTCAATTGCGGCGACATCGCGCGCCCGCGAGTTGGCGGCCACGACCGGGGCCGAGTTACACGCGATCTACGTAATCGGTGATTACTTCGAGCAGATTTCCGTGATGTTTCCCGAAGGCGGACGCTCAGCGCTGTCGCGCATGCGCGGAGAGGTAACGGATCGGATGCAAACATTTGCCCGCGAGGGCGATGGCCGCATTCGGACGCATATCGCCGAGGGCCGGCCTTACGCTGAAATAGTCAGACTCGCCGCCGAAATCGATGCTGACTTGATCGTGATCGGTACCAGCGTCCACGCATCCCTGTTCGGTGGCGCGCCGGCGCTCGGTTCGGAAATCGAGCGCGTCGTGCGCAATGCTCCTTGTCCCGTTTTGTGCGTGCCGTCCGGAAGAGTCGTAACACCGCTTCCATCATTCGCACGATCGCAGCCGGTTCCGCAGCCGCAGACGTGAGAAAGCAGAAGGCAGAAAGCAGAAAGAGAAAGCAGAAAAGCCGACCTTGTTTCACTTCTGGTTCGATGGCGCAAACTTCGTCGGCTCTGCCATCATTCCAAAAAGCATCTTCCCGACTTCTTCATATCCTTGCGTGAGATGCTCGTGATTTTCAAGCGATAGGTAACCGCAGTCGAAAGCGAAATCAATCCAAACCTGCGTCTCGGTCGCCTCAGCGTCGCAGTCTGTGAGTTTGCTAACAAAATGGTTCGGATACCTTCGTTTGCGAAATCCTTCGCCAATGTTCGCCGCAACGCTCCGAGAAGAGCGGCGAATCTGATCGGTTAGAGAGTAGATTTCCTCTCTCGGAAACTTCTTCGACAGATGAAAGATTTCCATCGCCAGCTTGTAAGCAAGCTGGTAAACCTTCAAATCTCGATGTCCTTGCAACATATGGGCTCCTTTCGAAATGGGTGTGAGTTAGCGAAAAAAACCTTTTACTGCTTTCTGCCTACTGCCTAGTGCTTACTTCCTTCCGCCTACTGCTTAGTTCCTTCAACCGGATAACCGGCATTCTTCCATGCCGCCAATCCACCCAGTAACGCCGCCGCGTTTTCCATTCCCTTTGCTTTGAGTGTGAGCACCGCACCGGCGCTCGTGTGTTCATTTGGTCAAGTACAGTAGGCCACAATCATTTTGTTATGCGGAAGTTCGTCGATCCTGTTCCCAACGTCGTTGCTGGGCACTGAAATGGCGCCCTTGATGTGCTCGTCCTTATAAGCTGCCTCGGCGCGCGTGTCGATGATGAGCACGTCGGTTTTTTCCCACAGCTTGTGTAACTCTTCGGCAGTGATGCGCCGAGCGTTATCGGGCGCCGGGGTTTGGGTGGTTTGCAATGGTTGATTCTGAACCGTCTTTTCGGCCTGTGAAATGAGCGAATCCTTCGAGTTGCAGCCGGCCAGCGTTCCAATCGCAATGACGAGGGCCAGTGAAGTAATGATAGCAAAACGCATTTGGTTGCTCCTGTTCGTTTACTGACGCGAGATTAAACCAATTTCATTGTTAGATGCAAAGCTGCTAACGGACATCCGCCCGGCCGACAACACGGTTACATGACGACTCGCCGATCCCCTTCGCGCCGCGTCACCCGCTGGCGATCTAAATACTCGAGCAACGGAATCGCGTACTTGCGCGAGACGCCCGCGAGTTCCTTGAAACCCGGCACATCGATCGTGCGATTTGATTGTCTGGATGCATAATCACGTAGCTTCTTTGTCAGGCCGTCCAGTGCTTCGCGATGAAAGAACATTTCTCCGTGAACCTTAACCAGCGCGCCGGAATCGATGAGCAACTGCAAAATCTTTCGGCCGTGCGGGATCGCGCCGTTCAAACCTGCGAGTTCAAAAGCCTCGTTCATTGTCGGCGGCTCGAGCGCCGCGTCGCGATAAACCTGTTCGAGACGTTCACGCAACTTCTTATCTGTATCTGAAAGCTCCCGCGTGTGTTCGCGTAAACGAACAATCTCTTTCTCAGCGATCACGGCACCTTGCTTTTCCAACTGCGCCAACACCGCGCGCAGAAGCTCAGGCGGCGAATGACCAAAGTAACGCTCGCGCAAGATCTCTTTTGCCAACCCGCGCGAGAGCGGTTCAAGCTTGTGATGCGCGGCGACTTCCGCCAGCATGTCGCGCTTCAGTTCATCGAAAACTTCAAGACTGACCAGTACTCCCTCAGCGTCGACGACTGCGCCGTCAACCAAAGCTTGTTTGGTTGCCGCTTCGATCACTTCGTCGCGCCAGCCCGTACGCGCAGTCACGTCAGAGCGGTGCAACCCATGTCTCTCCGCGCCCGCAACAAATTCGGCAAGTTGCTGAGGGCGATCGCCTTCACACAGAGTTCGGAGTCGTGCGCTAATTCTCTCCAAGTCTCGCCAGCGATGCTTCGACGACGCCGAATCCAGCACCGATCCGCCACCAAGAGTAAACTGCGGCGAATATGAGCGAATGATGAAACGATCGCCCAACACGCCGACGATTGGCGATTCGAAACGAAGCTGAGCAAAGCCCATTTCACCTGGTTTGATCTCACCAGTTTCTTCCAACACTCGTACGCGCGCCAACGCCTCTGTTGCGCCGAGGTGCACCCGCACACGCTGCCGAGAGCGGATCGCGCGTGGAGCATCACCGAGCATCTGAATTCGCGCATCGATGATTTGCGTCGGCCGCAGACGCCCAACCGGCGCCAATGTCATGCCGCGTTCGATGGCCGCGGTTTCGATCCCGCTAAGATTCACCGCCGTGCGTTGGCCCGCGAGCGCGCGTTTGACTGCGACGCCGTGCACCTGAACTCCGCGCACGCGCACACGCACCGCAGCCGGCAGTAGTTCTAATTCGTCGCCTTCGTTAATTTCACCCGCTATCAGAGTCCCGGTCACCACTGCGCCAAAACCACGCATCGTAAATGCGCGATCGATTGGGAGGCGTGTGATAAACTCCGACGCGCGCTCGGGAACGTGCGATCCCAATTCGCGGAGCGCGGTTTTTAATTCTTCAATGTTCTCGCCCGTTCGTGAACTGACCGCAAGGATCGGCGCGCCTTGCAGAAATGATCCGGCGATTAACTCTTCTGTCTCCGCATGCACGAGTTGAAGCAACTCTTCGTCAACCAGGTCCCTCTTCGTAATAACGACTAGACCGTGCTTCACGCCGAGCAGACGACAGATGTCAAAATGCTCGCGCGTCTGCGGCATCACGCTTTCATCCGCGGCGATGACCAGCGCGACCAGATCGATCCCATGCGCGCCCGCCAACATGTTCTTCACAAAGCGCTCGTGTCCGGGCACATCGACAAAGCCAATGCGCACGTCACCCAAATCGAGATCGGCAAAACCAATGTCGATCGTAATACCTCGTCGCTTTTCTTCCGGCAGCCGATCCGCATCAATGCCCGTCAGCGCGCGCACCAACGCCGTCTTGCCGTGATCGATATGTCCCGCCGTGCCGACGATGATTGATTTCATACCTTTGGAAATTAACAGTAGTTGCCGCTGGACACAAAGAACACAATGCTCTATTCATAAAACGATAGGATGCGCCGACACGATATCAGATTAAGAAGCGTGTGGATAACGTTGTCGGAAAACTGAATTAGGAGAAGTAACAATTGGCTGGCTCAACACTCCAACTTATCAAGAGCATCTATAATCTACTTAGGACTAACAATCTTCATGTTTTTTCTGTCTATCCTCCCGGCCATTTCAGTTCTCCCATCCCAAACATCAGAGACATACTCTCAAGAGAAGAGGGTCTATTTGATCAAAGTGTTAGAGATATTCCTGGAGTTGATTTGAGAGAACAACAGCAGATAAATCTGCTTCAAGCATTATCAGAGTACTATGTCGAACTACCGTTTACGCCGAATTCGATTGGGCCGAGACGATATTATTACGAAAATGATTTTTTCTCGTATGGGGATGCAATCATCCTTTTCTCAATGCTGCGGCACTATCGGCCAAAACGCGTGATCGAGATCGGATCAGGTTTTTCTTCTGCCGTTATGCTGGACACTAAGGAACTTTTCCTGGGGGACTCCATAGATTTGACTTTCGTCGAACCCAATCCGGATAGATTGCTGGGCTTATTGAAAGAGAATCGAGCGGATGAGTGTCATCTAATTCAAAAAAGGATACAGGATATTGACCTATCAGTTGTTGACTCTCTCGATGAGAATGACTTCTTGTTTGTGGACTCATCTCATGTTTTGAAAGTCGGGAGTGATGTCCAATACATTGTCTTTCATATTCTTCCTCGTCTTAAGCGAGGAGTTATTGTCCATTTTCACGATATTCCTTGGCCATTTGAGTACCCCAGAGAATGGTTAGGTCGAGGCATAATCTGGAACGAAGCATATTTTTTGAGATCGTTCCTGCAATATAACAGGGCGTTCCCAATATTGTACTTCAACGCTTATATTCATCAATTTCATCGAGAGGTGCTGGGCCAGATGATGCCCTTATGCTTGCGAAATCCGGGTGGCGGTCTGTGGTTGAAGAAGGCAGTCTGATAGATGATTCGACCGGAGGCCGCGAAGCTGGTTTTTATGGTTGCTTTGAATGTCCGGCGCGGACCCGGTCAACGCCTCAACCTCGCGGAGCGAAGCTAATGGTCACATGGATGACGGTCCAGTAGTAGAAAGCATTGGCACTGAATAGAGTGCCGATGATGCTTCGGTCCGGCAGAAAGAAGTAGTTGATCAGGATAATGATGAAGATTGCGGCCGCGGCGCCCAAGTGCAGTAGCTGAAATCCCGCGGTCGATCCTCGAAACCACTTCCACAAACCATCGTCGCGAGAAGATTGTTTGGGTATCGTTCCCAGACGCCGGCTGAAATAGAAGTACCAACCAACAAAATGCGACAAGATCAGCAGGTTGTATATCCACGCGCCTATGAGCGGGGACAATAGAATAATCAACACACTATAGAAGAGGACAAGTAAAATGGGTTTGTTGTCTTTATAAAATGCTCCGAGACCGCCCGGGAACTTTCGCAATTGTCGCGACATTACGACGATGCAGATTGGCGCCAACAACCAACTCCAGGATAGGACGGCCCTTAGGTAGGGCATTAGCGCGTCAATCTGGTTTTGCAGTTCTGGCCAGTAAGTCTTTGGTTTCAAACTGCGATAAAAGAAGTAAGCCGGCACCAGGACGTACATCAGACCCAGGAGCAGGCAAACCTGAATCAAGCAAAGTATCAGGGATCGCGTCCTTTCGAGTTCGAGGTCTCTGGTGCGGGGCTTATAGAAAAAGACTACGTCACGGAATCCGTGGACCATGAAGTAGAGAAAATAAAAGATCACGAGGATGGGATTTGCTTGCCCGCCAAAGTTGTAGAAAACAACCGAGATCAGAATGCCGATGCCAAGCAAACCCATAAACCAGACCCAGCCCTGCGGCCGCCGCATCTTACGCGACGAAATCATAAACATCAGACCGACGAGGAAGTGCGAAAAGCCAAAGACTCGACTGGCAAATTCAGCCGGGTTGGGAACGAAACGGCGCGGGCTTTGGAGTACGTATATCTCGAATAGCCAAACAGCAGTGAGACCAAGAATGGGGATGAAGCACCATTTCAAAACTTTAAAGTAATCAGCGACGACCTCGTCCGACCGGTACAGAGATTTACTAAAACCGGAGGCGATGGAGGGCGCGTTGGGTGCATACATTGCGGGTCTAGAGAAGGTTTCCTCCATGGGGCAATCTGCCTATCTATCGATCGCTGGTGGCCATGCGCGGCGGCGCGGCAGGTTTCCAACGCAAGACTGGTTTCCTTGCAGCGGCCGCTTCGTCCAAACGGCCGATGCGCGTTGTGTGCGGCGCGTTGAGGACCAGTTCGGGATTGTCGACAGCTTCGCGAGCGATTGAACGCATCGCTTCGATAAACTGATCGAGTTCTTGTCGCCCGACTGACTCCGTCGGTTCGATTAGCATGGCTCCGGAAACAATCAAAGGAAAATAGATCGTCGGCGGATGAAAGCCGTAATCGATCAGGCGCTTGGCGATGTCGAGTGTGTGCACGCTCTTACGCGCCTGTCGTTTATCAGTGAAGACGACTTCGTGCATCGGCGGCGCGGCGAAGGGCTTTTCATAATCCGAAGTGAGACCGTGCGTAATGTAGCGCGCGTTGAGGACCGCGGCCTCGGTTGCTTCGCGCAAACCGTCGTAACCGTGGGTGAGAATATAAGCGAGCGCGCGTAGCATCATTCCATAGTTTCCGAAGAAGGCTTTCACGCGTCCAATTGATTGAGGGTAGTCGAAATCGAGTTTGAAAACATCGGGCCCGTCGCTGCCGCTCCGGGTTCTGACAATGCGGGGCACTGGTAGGAACGGCTCCAACTCTTTCGTGCAACAGCATGGACCGGAACCTGGGCCGCCGCCACCGTGAGGCGTCGAGAAAGTCTTGTGCAGATTTAGATGAATGACATCGACGCCCATGTCGCCGGGCCGCGCGACGCCGACCAGGGCATTCATGTTTGCGCCGTCCATGTAAACCAAACCACCGGCGTCATGCACCCTGCGACAAATCTCTTTAATATTTCTTTCGAACAAGCCGAGCGTGTTGGGATTTGTCAGCATCAACCCGGCCACATCTCCGTGCGCGCACAGCTCGCGCAAATGCTCGAGATCGGTTAATCCTTCGTTGGTCGACCGGATCGTCTGGACAGTGAATCCCGAAAGATGCGCCGACGCGGGATTGGTTCCGTGAGCTGAATCCGGGATTAGCATTATGCGGCGTTTCGCTGAACCTTCCTTTCCGTCGCGCGCATCGATGAACGCGCGAATGATCAGGATGCCGGTCATTTCGCCGTGAGCGCCGGCTGCTGGTTGCAAGGAAATACCGGGCAAACCTGTGATCTCGCGGAGATGTTGCTGAAGCTCATAAATGACTTGCAACGCGCCTTGCGATTCTGCTTCAGCCGCGAGTGGATGAAGGTTCGCAAATCCGGCGATGCGCGCGACCTTCTCGTTAAGCCGCGAGTTGTACTTCATTGTGCAAGAGCCGAGCGGGTACATGCCCTGATCGATCGAATAATTCCACGACGACATGCGCGTGAAGTGCCGCACGACGTCGACTTCGGTGACTTCCGGCATACCCGCGAGATTGTCTTCGCGTTGAAATTCACGAGGAACAATTTCGTCGAGCGGAATCTCATCAACGTCGAGCGGCGGCAGACTGAATCCCGCACGGCCCGGCTGCGAGCGCTCGAAGATCAGCTGCTCGTTATGGCTTATGTGTGTGGTTACTTTGCTGATGCCGGAATCCATGAATCCTTAAATCCATTGACTCAGTTTACATGAATCTTTGAAACGTTCTAAAACCGATCAGGTTAGAGGTCGCAATCCGTCAACTAACGCATCGATCTGTTCGCGCGTGTTCGTCTCAGTCACGCAAACCAGAAAGTCGTTTGGCCGATTGGAATCGAAACGCGATAGCGCAATCCCGCCATCGATACCTTTCTCGTTAGCGAGCCTTTCCAGCAAAGGCAGAGCTTCAACCGGCGCGCGCACAACAAACTCATTGAAGAACGGCGCAGAGAAGGGAAGCGACAAACCTTCGAGTTTAGCAATCTCGCGCGCCGCGTAATGAGCTTTTTGCGCACACTGATGCGCAACTTCCTGTACTCCGCGACGGCCCATCGTCTCAAGATAGATGGTGGCAGCCAGAGCGATTAGTCCTTCATTGGTACAGATGTTGGATGTGGCTTTCTCGCGGCGAATATGCTGCTCGCGTGTGGCCAGCGTCAGAACAAAACCGCGCCGCCCTTGTTTGTCGTAAGCTTCGCCAACCAAACGGCCGGGAATCTGACGCGAGTACTTATCACGCGTGGCGAACAAACCAACATACGGCCCTCCGAATGACACCGGCACGCCGAAGGATTGTCCTTCCGCTACCACAATGTCGGCTCCGCACGAACCAGGCGAACGCAAGAGGCCAAGCGACATCGCTTCGCTGATCGCGACAATCAACAGCGCGCCATTTGCATGAACTTTTTCGCTGAGCGCTTGCAAATCTTCGATGCAACCGAAAAAGTTCGGCGACTGCACCACAACCGCGGCTGTTTGAGCATCCATTGAATCGAATGCGCTGATTGGTGTTTGGCCGGTGACGAAATCAAACGGCGCGGGCTGCAACTCTATGCCCGCGTGCTGGACATACGTTTGCGCGACCTCCAGATACTGTGGATGGATTGCCGATGACGCGATCATCTTCGATCGTTTGGTAACGCGTTCAGCCATCAATACAGCTTCAGCCAACGCCGTCGAGCCGTCATACATCGACGCGTTGGCGATTTCCATCCCGGTCAACTGACAGATCAGAGTTTGAAATTCAAAAATTGATTGCAGCGTGCCCTGGGAAATCTCCGGTTGATAGGGCGTGTAGGCAGTGAAAAACTCAGAGCGCGAGATTAAGTGATCGACAACGGTGGGAACATAATGAGAGTAAGCTCCGGCGCCAAGAAAGCTGACCCGACTTGCAGCCGTATTGCGCGCGCCCATGTCGCCGAATCGTTTTAGCAGTTCGATCTCAGAAAGCGCTGCCGGAACATCCAGACGCTTCAGCAGGCGTAAATCTTCGGGAATCGAATCGAAGAGATTTTCAATTGACGCGACGCCGATCTGTCGCAACATGTCGGCGCGCTCGTCCGGCGAGTTGGGGATGTAACGCAACGCTATTCGTTCTCTGCTTTCGTAAAATCTTCATATTCGGCTGCCGTTAAAAGGCTGTCAACTTCGCCGGAACTGCTCATTTTGATCTTGATCATCCAACCGTCGCCGTATGGATCTTTATTGACCTTCTCAGGTTCGTCCGTAAGCGAATCGTTGGCTTCAGCCACTTTGCCAGAGACCGGGGTGAAAATCTCCGAGACTGCTTTCACTGATTCCACTGAACCGAACGACTCGTTGGCCACGAATTCGTCCCCCGCTCTCGGCAGTTCGACGTAAACCACGTCACCAAGTTGGTCCTGGGCGTGGTCGGTAATTCCGATTACCGCGGTGTCACCTTCGACGCGCACCCATTCGTGGTCCTTGCTATAGTGCAGATTTTCCGGAACATTAGCCATAAGTTTTCCTCGAAGTCAGAGCTAAGCAGAACTCAGAAACCAATTGGGATTCAGAAACTTACTACTGCTTTGGACGCTTGTAAAACGGCAGCGGCACGATCTGCGCTCCAACCCTTCGACCGCGCACGTCGATTTCGATTGCACGCCCTTCGTTTGCAAACTCGACGGGAACGTAAGCCATGCCGATGTTCTTTTTCAAAAACGGCGCGGGGCTTCCCGATGTAACTTGACCCACGCGTTGGCCATCGATCAAAACGTCCTGGCCGTCTCTAGCGATGCCGCGATCGGTTACTTCAAAACCGAGCAGCTTGCGACCAATGCCCTCTTCTTTTTGCTTCAGCAATCGATCGCGGCCGATGAAGTAACCTTTGTTCAACTTAGTAATCCAGCCCAGGTTTGCTTCCAGCAGCGTTGTCGTCTCGTCAATCTCGTGGCCATATAAGCACATCCCGGCTTCGAGTCGCAGTGTGTTGCGAGCCGCCAAACCGCAGGCCAGTACACCATCATCCGCGCCAAAGTTCCCGGCATCGAGACTCTTATTCCAGAGTCGCTCGGCTTTGTCTGGCGAAGCATAGACTTCAAAGCCATCTTCGCCGGTGTAGCCGGTGCGCGAGACGATTGCAGGCACGCCATCAACTTCGCCTTCCCGAAAGTGGTAATACTTGATTTCAGAAAGCGGCAGGCGCGTTAATTTCTGCAAGATTCCGAGCGCGTCCGGGCCTTGGAAAGCAATCTGGCAATAATCGGCACTGACATTCCGCAATTCGATGTCTTCATTCTCGCGGTGCGAACTGATCCAGTCCCAATCTTTGTCAGTCGTGCCGGCATTGACCACCAGCAGCAAATGATCTTCTGCAAATCGATAGACCAGGAGGTCATCGATTACGGTTCCTTCCGGAGTCGTCAGGGCTGAGTATTGCGCCTGCCCATCGACCAGTTTCGACGCGTCGTTTGAGACCAAACCATTGACGAATGCGACAGCATCCAGCCCGCGCACATCAATTTCACCCATGTGCGAAACATCGAACAGTCCGGCATGCGTCCGTGTGCGCACATGCTCTTCAACGGTACCGGCAGGATATTGCACCGGCATGTCCCAACCACCGAACTCGACCATGCGGCCGCCCAGCTTTCGATGAATGCTGTTGAGGGCTGTGCTCTTAAGTTTTAGGGCTGGTGCAGTCATGCGAGTCTCAGGCCTTAAGCAAGGCTTCTAGTATTAGGATCTGGTTGCGAACGAATAAAGTCGAAACCTAACATGCGACTCACAACAGGTCAAGCGTAGTGTAAAACCGGGTGCAGTAGCGATAGGAACGAGTCACCAACTGACAAACGAAAAGGGCTGCGCCGATTCCAGTTAGAATGAAACCGACGCAGCCCGTTCGCTGCTCGACGAGTCAGCAGCTTCTACGTAATGGTTTGAAACTCGCGATTTAGAGTGAGAAGCTATTTCCGTGAGGACGACACCGCAAAATTTTGCGTGGCGGACGATTGGGTGATGTCTGAGACATTAATCAAGCTCGTCCCTGAGTTGTTACGGACTTGGACCGAGGGCTCCTGTGTTACGTTCAGATGCGAATCAACAGTTCGGCCAAGCCAATCGAACATTACCGTCCGGGGCGCCGGATCGCCAAGGACTACCTTTTGTTCTGCCATATTAACCATCACGGGAGCATCTATAACGCCATCGCCATTCGCATCGATCGCTACGCTGTAGGAGTGGTTGCTAAGAATTGTGATCCGAGCCATCTGGCGCGGGTCGGTGGCATGGCGCCGAATCGAGTCGTTGCGGGCCCGTTCGAGATAGGTTGAAAATTCCTGCGCGGCTCTGTGTCGCAATGCCGCGGTCTGCGCATGGACGATCTCAGTCAGTGCATAGCTGATTACTATGGACATGATGGTAGCAGCGATCAGCAGATCTAACATCGTGAAGCCTTGGCTAAGACTAATCGTCGCAGCCGAGGCTTGAGAAGCGTCCGTCGCCTGGTGGGCTTCGCGCTTGATTGGTGTTCGAGGATGCATAATGAGAGGTGACTAGAATTCGCCGATGGCCGTCACTCGGGGACCGGGTGCAGCAAGCGCCCGGCGTACCCAAGCGGAATCGTATTTAATATCCGAGGTACCGCTACCGTTGCTCTGAAAAGTTGGCGCCGTGAAGTCGCCGGTATTTCCAAAACTAGCCACCACCATTGATCCAAGTGTAACGCCGTTGCCGCCGCCTGAGCGAACTATGTGACCGGTGCCAAGCACGAGTATCAAGCCATCGAAAGCCGAGCTTCCGTCAAGATTTAAGGTCCCAGTTACGACGAGCAGACCAGCGCCGCCTGCCGGTGGCAGCGCTGCGTCGCCATCGACGAAGGTGAACTGCGGTTGGGATGGAGTGCCAAAAGTAGCTGGCGGGCTCGCCGTAGTGTAGTAAGAATTTGTGGATTGGGCTACGGTTCTCAATTGATTGACCAGAGCCCGCGAGCCATCCGCCGTTTGCAGCCAACTAGGAAGAGTAGAGAGACTGACCTGTTGAAGCGCGGAAGGACTGCCGGTTTCCTGACCCACTACTATCTGGGGGGTCACGCTAAGGTAGTCGGTCGTGCTGGTGACGCCGAACGCCGGTAGATTTTGTCCGCCTGCGTTGTCGAATCCCGTGTAGGTATACTGCGAACTGCTCCCGGCCGCGAAGCTACTGATAGCACCGTTATCCGCGCTGCGCAGCGTGATCGTGGTGACAGGAGTGAAGTCGAAAGCGAATCTGCTTAATAACATCTGCATCTGCTTTTGAGCCGCGCGTGGGCCAAAGCCCGTAATCTTCGCGACCAGACGATTAGGCTGGGGCCCCGTAACGGTGGTCGCAATCGGAGTGCTTCCGTTGCTGTTGACGGGGTTGCTGCTGCGCGCGTAGAGCGTACCTTGCAGGTTATTCGTATTGTTGGTAATGGTCGGAAACGTGACGGCTAATAAGCTGGAAGAACTCGTCAAGGTTCCCGATAGGGTACAGTTGAGAGTGTACGTCACGGGCCAGGGGGCTGTTTGCGTAATCGTCAGGTTGAAAGGCACGGTAGTGGTAATTGCGTTGGGAAGCGTGCAGGTGTTCCCGCCGCTCGGTGCGATTGTGAAATATCCTAAAGTGCTGGTCCCGCTGGAATTGATCGTCGTGGATGCCTGACCCGTGAAGGACACGGTTACTTTGACACCGTTGCCGCTGCCCCCACATTCAGTGCCGGTAAAACCATGTGTGAACGTGCCGCCGAAGGTCGGGAAGACTCCTGAGGTTGAAAATGTGACTACACCGGAGTTGTCGGGATCGAACAAGTTAGTAATCTTGAACGCCATTCCCGTAGTTGGCGAGTAAGCGGCACTTGGGTTAAGCGGATCCGGAAGAGTAACCCGATCATAAGTTGCGTTGTAGCTCAGCCATCGTGAAAGCCGCGGGACAGCAGTATCGGTTGCGACGTTAGAAATTGAAAGGGTTACGGCATTGCGGAAGGTAATGCTGTTATTAGCGGCCACACCGGACAATGGATTGGGCGCAACATTTCCTCTGAGCACATTTAGCACTGACTGCGCGCCGGCTTCCGTGGCGTAGTAGGCCTTTGTCTCTGCTGAAGTATCCGCGTTGTTTGCGAGCGACATCGCGGTGATGGTAATCAAAGCCCCACCAGCCATGAGCAATGGAATGCTCACGAGCAACATGGTAATCAGGGCCGCGCCACGCTCGGATCGGCGATCTAAGTTTTTGCGAGCAGCGATAGAAGACTTTTGCATGACTGAGAATTACCTCATCACTTTCGAAGAAGAAGATTCGCGAAACTCAGTAAGTAAAAAGTTCCGCGTTGCGCAAGGCGACGTCGGACACCAATTGAACGCGCGAAGGCGGTTGGTATCCGGGAGTGCCCGGAGTGGAGACTGCCGGGAGTGTCACGCAGATCGACATGACTACGTACTTGGCGCTGCTTTTTTGTAACACTTCATCAACGGGGTTGCCGAAAGCGTCCTGGACATTGTTGATATCGCAATCTTCCGTTGTGCTTCCAGTGGTGTAATAGACTTTGTCGGCATAGTAGCGAATGTTCAAATTATCGACTCGGTTAGACAAAATCATTTCTTGCGCCGAAACGTTAACGTCCAGCCGGACAATGTAGCTATCGACATCATGATAGAGCAGATATTTGATGTCTTCGTCGCGATCAGTGGCGGCATTGCTGGTTGTTTCGCCTGAGGCAGCGTTAAGATTCGCGCGAATCCTGATTGAGTTTCTTCCCGAGTCAGCGGCTACGATTCCATTGTCCGTCAAGGCGTACCCGGAATTGCCAATCTCGCGGGTCATGAGATTAAGCGCGCGGCGCGCATCGGCCAAAGCGTCGTTTTTTTGGTTCTCGCGCATTCTAATCTTGAATGCACTCCCAAGCAGCAGGCTGGCCACTCCTGTGAGCATAAGCGTGATGGCAATTCCTATGACCAGCTCAATCAGCGAAAAACCCTGCTGCGAGTGATTTGATTTTGCGGTTTGCATCGACGGAGCCTCGGAAAATTGTTTGCGAATTGAGAAAGTTAACTTCCCGCATAAGGGCCGAGAGATGGCCCCGCCCGCTGCGAGACGAGGATGGCCGGATTGTTGGCCCAGGCAGAGCCGTTTTGCGGAGTGACCTGAACGGTTATTATTTTCAGGGTCGCGCTTCCGCCGCAATCCGACGTGGAGCAGACTGTCGTTGCGACGGTGTATAGTCGGCCCGCGCTGGTGACCGTTTCAGTTGACAAAAGAGTGTTAAGACTGGTGTCGTTGAAAGGAGTCCTGCGCAGACGCTCCATTCGCTGTTGAGCGACGGCCAGCGCCAACGCCTGGTCATTCGAGCCGTCGTTATTCTTGATGGCATAGACAAAGAGCGACGCCGTTCCCAGCGTGACAACCATCATTACAACTAGAGCAATCGAGGTCTCGAGCAGCGTGAAGCCTCGATCGGCATTGTCTGCGCTCGTTAGTTCACGTTTTTGTTGTCTATCAGTCAATTCCATGTCGACCTCGCTTAGTCTCAGTTAGTTACCTTTACCAGCACGGTGTCGGTTGTGCATGCCGAAGTGAAGTTGACTGCAAAAGTTCCACGCGTGCTGTTTAGGGAGCTTATCGAAAATGTTCCGGATCCCCCGGCGCTCATACCGCGCGTGGTCGGCGATACTTGTAGATTAATAGGCGCCGAGACAGTTATCGTGGTCGCGATGTTTGTACTGACGGTGATGGTGGCGGTGGTACCGCCATTCTTCTTGATTGACTTTGAAGACGGGTTGACTGAAAGGGTGCAGCCGCCGGGCCCTGTGCCG
>QHXG01000481.1 GCA_003222845.1 Acidobacteriota bacterium
CGACGACCACTCCTTGCTGGAGCGCCTGAGTATCGGCGAGAAACTCTGCGTAAGTCGGAACACGCCCGTATGCGGCCTTGTAAAATCTGTAGACAAGAAAACCGGTCTGCTGGAACTCTATCGAAAGAAAGAACGCCGCCGAGACGTTTATCCGCTTGAGTTCGCGACACTGCGCGTCTGATCCGCATTGTTCGATCTGATTCACCCAGAACTGAAATCCTTCCTGATCAGGCTCACGATTGAGAAAGTCGAGATAGTGCTGCCGGACAAAGAAGCGCGTGTCATCGAGCGGCTTCACACCTGAGGTCGAAGTGTCGTTGTGTTTGATCGTCAGGGTCGCGGTCTTTTGCGATCCGCGCGCAACACCGGGAGAAGGATTCGAGAGAACAAGGTTAACCGACATGTCCCCATTCACGATTGAGTCATCAGTGATCAGAACTTTGAAGGTCTTGCTCACCTCGCCGGGAAAGAAGTGCAGCGTGCCGAAGACCGGTGTGTAGTTCGAGCGGCTAGACGCCGTGCCGCTGGAGGTTGCATAATCGATTGAGACACTACCCTCGCTGCCGCCGGTGCGCGTAACAGTGATGATTGCAGACCCAGCACCCTCGCTAGCTTGATACGAGGCGGCGTTGAACTGTACTTGTCCAAACTCTGTAGGCACGGTAACGATGAATACATCGCTCGCATTGTTAGTATTGTTCGGTACGATGTCCGAAGCAGCACTTGAGAACACGACGCGCCGCCCATCGGCGCTGACGAAGTAATCAAAGCCCGAGCAGCCGTTTGCGCTCGCCGTGCCTGTGGCGTTGGCGCTAATCAGCGTGGTCACACCGAGTTGGACATCGCGAACAAAGACATCCTCACAGCCGGAACCCGAAGAATTCTTTCCGTTCGTGTCGTTAAAGACCAAGTCAGAGGCCCGACTTAGGTATACAATAAAGCGCCCATCCGCGCTGGTACGAGCGCTAAATGACTGCCCGTTGCCGCCACCCGTGCCCCAGGCGTTAACGCTCACCAGACTAGTCGTACCGGCCACGAGGTCTCGCACGAAGACATCGTCGACAGTGGAATCAAGCTTTTCCCGCGTTAGTGTTGTGGAGTTGCTTGTGAAGACGACATGCGTCCCGTCGGCGCTGATCACCGGGTAGTTGTCATTGATACCAGTTCCGCCAGTCCCCGCTGTGTTTATGCTCACTAGGGACGTAACGCCTAATGCCATATCACGGACGTACAGTTGTCTAATACCATCGCGGAAAATAATGTAACGTCCGTCAGCGCTAAGCGACGGCCGATCGGCGAAATCAGACCCCTGGCCCGACAGGTTGACGCTCACCAAGGCGGTCGTATTGGCTTGAAGATCGCGAACGAAAACGTTCTCCAGCGAGAGCGGGCCAATGTTATTTGATACGAGGTCTCTCGCGCCACTGACGAAAGCCACGTAGCGCCCGTTCGCGCTGATCATAGGTTCCAAATCGTAACCGATGACATCACAATTAGGATTGCCTGGATCGCAGCGCGTGCCGGGAATGTAGTTGTCAGCCGGTAGGCCATCCCGCGTTATGTCGATTAGCGTGGTCGTCCCGGCAACCATGTCGCGCACGTAGAGGTGCTGATCTATGTTTGTGCTAGGAGTGCTTGTAACCAGGTCGTTGGCGTAGCTCGTGAAGAGTATGTAACGGCCATCAGAGCTCATGCCTTCGGCGATGGACCCGAAAAAAATAAACCCTGGTCGACCGCTGTCAGTTCCAGCGCGGTTAACACTCACGAGACTCGTCTTGCCGGCCACCATGTCTCGCAGAAACACGTCACTAACCCCATTGGTGTCATTGGCCACCAGGTCGCTGGCGAAACTCGTGAAGAGCACATATCGGCCATCATCGCCGATCCAAGCGTCGTCCGAAGAGAAGCTGTTGCCGCGGTCAGTCCCTGCCAGATTAACGTCCACCATTCTGGTCGTGCCGGCAACAACGTCGCGCACATACACCGCGCCTCGCTTGGCACTTTCGTCAAGTAAGTCGGATGCGTTGCTTATGAAGAGCACGTACCGCCCGTCAGGGGTTACGGCCTTTGCGCCAGAGGGACCATTTCCGCCACCAGAGCCGGCGTGATTGACGCTCACAAGTGTCGTCGGCGACATCATCTGTGCAACGATCAGCGCGCGCCACCCGCAAACCGCACCGAATAGTACGGCACAGGCTACTCGCATTACCAAAGCAACTTGCTGAACGCACATCTTTTTTGAGAAGTCTTTTTGAAGCATCTACAGATCGTCGGCTGAATTTATTAAGGTGAAGACGCCGGCCCGAAAAGCAATCAACAGCCGACGCCTCCCCCAATCCCGATCGCGGGATTACTTTAAGACTTTAAGACCGGCCCGAAGTCCGGCCTCCCTCGATATTCAAGCGAAGTGATGAAGGCCTTGACCATTTCCGCTTGGTTGTAGTCACCGTTGAACTGGATGAGCTTCTGCAACCAGAAATCATAGCCACTGTAGTCAAGCGTCGGCTCAGGCGGATCGTTGGGATTTCGACGCAAGTAACCATAGTACTGCATCAGGACGAACGCGCGATTGAACTCGGCGCTTTGTAAATCCTGATCTTCGGCTACCGCCCTCAAAACCTGTGCCCGTGTTCGGAATAGTAATCCAACGTTTTCATCATCCCATAGTGTGCGTCGACCGCGGCCGTTTGGCGATTTTCTGAGCTGCCATTAGGGTTAAAGATGAAGCCATCGCCCCACGTGTTGTCTGGATCGGTCACGATGTAGTAACTAATGGGCTGGGGCGGTCGCTTCTCGACCGGATTCAACTCGTAATGTTGATAATCGACAGTGTAATTGCCGTGATTATCAGGCGCAGTCGCGCCGCGGGTGTAATCTTGCAGCCGATTAGTACCACCTTCAGGTATCGTGCGAATGCTTACGTCGCCACTGTATTGACTCCTCCCGATTCCGTCACTCTGCAAATTGTTGTAATGCCAGACGACGACGCCATTGTTCGCGTCGATGAAGGTACAAATCATCGGCGGTCGCGTCAGTACCGTCCAGAATCATCAGGTCGACCTGATATACCAAGGTCGCGCCCGGACTGCGGTGAGGCTCGATCATGTAGTTCGGCAATATCATCAACGTCGCATCCGGTTCGTTAGCGAAAGTTCCAGCATAACCGAGATCAGCTCTTGCAACCTTGATGGCCGCTGGTGCTGAGAGCTTCGGTTTAGTGTCAACGTGGCGAGCTTCACCAAACGCCCGCCCGCCATATTCAAGGAACTCGGAATTAGCACCCAGTCTCATGTTGATCTGCCCACCGAAAACCGGCACATCGTTGAACCACTGATCCATACGGACCAAGGTTTCACCCGTGTCGTATTCCTCGGTGCTCAAGACATCGAGTTCTTTCTCGGGTTCCAGCACTCCTCTGCCCCAACCTTTCCCGCCCGTGTCAAGGTGCTCTTTGCTTTTCTTGAATGATTTATCCACCCAGTCGGGCAGCACGTCGCTCTTCTTGTACTCTTTGTCCTTGCGAAACACTTTAGTGATCTTGCCTTTTGGCTTGTCCGACGCTGCGCTCACC
>QHXG01000492.1 GCA_003222845.1 Acidobacteriota bacterium
TGGGCCGTCGCGATACTGCAAGCCGCCCCACAGGACCTTGTCGATGAACTGCTCGTACTTTTCAATCTCGTCTTTTCTGGGTTGGCCAAACTCCTTCATGACCGCTGCCAGCCAGGAGCCTGAGCCGCCTTCGTCACCCAGGCCGGCAATCCATGCGCGGCTGTCCTGCGTCACCATCTTTTGAGCTTCGCGATCGTAGCTGATGACTGATGGCCCACGATGGAAAGGATCGCTCGGATCGTCGAACCACTGTTTAGTCGTTAGGAAATGGCCCAGGTCAGCAACGGCCTGCGACTCAGGTTTGATTACGTAATAACTAATCGACTGTTTTGTATGGTCATCGTAGGTAATTGTCAGACGCGCGCGACCCCACGTTTTTCCGCGCAGCGTGTAGGCCTTCCCACCGGTTCGAGTTGGTTTGTCTTCATGAATCGTTATCGCGCCCTGTGGGTCAACGGTCAGCGCTGTTACTTTGCGTTCGTAATTCAGAAAAAGCCGCGCATCCAAATCCATCGGCAGCACGTAACCGGGAATACCGACGGCGACGGGCCGGCGATTAGCGGTAAGCGTCTTCTCGATATTGCGGATTTGATCCGATAGCAGAAACTTGACGCCGTAAGTCTTCGTCGCGCCTGGCGCGATGGTCACGGCAGTCGGCGGGTTCCATTGATCGACATTCTTCCACTCGTCTTCCGCGTAAGCGCGCGTGTGGACCATCCAGGCGAACGCGCCTTCGAAGGTCTGATTTGGTCGCGTGGGCTCATTGAGTAATTGATAAGCCTCGAACGGAGTTTGGCCGTCAGACACGACCACGAGCGCAGGGCCCGACCCACTCAATCGCGTTACTTGCAGATACCCTGCATCCTGGCCGATGTATGGATCGAAGAACGAGCATCTCTCATGCGCTTCCTTGAGATTGCGGCCCGTGATGATGTTGTTGAAGATCATCGGTATGCCGAGCGCGCCAATTTGGACGGGCGCGTTAGTTCTGTTTTTGATGTCGAACCGCAGGACCAGGCGGCCATCTTCCACCAACCAGGAACGCGTAACCTGCACCGGGCTATCGGCTGGGAGTGTAGGCGCGAGATCGGCGCCCGCGAGCGTTTGTCCGGATGCAGGCAAAGACTGAACTGGTTTGCGCGCATCCGCCGTGTCGTACTTTTGCCATGGACCAGAACTGCCCGTGCGCACCCTCAGCGTTAGATCTCCGAGGTGGTGATAGCCGTTCGCTGCGCGCCGTTCGAGCCGATCGGCTGGCGTGAAATCAAATCCGTCTGCGCCCTTGGGTTGGAGCGCAGCCATCGTCTGGGAAGTCTTCACAAGTTTCAACTTGAAGTCCGGAGTGTCGAATTCAAGATAGCCTTGGTCGAGGCCGAGCGTTGGTATTGGCGTTGGCGTTGGCGTTGGAACCGGCTGCTGCGCGTGGTTGAACTGAACTGAAAACAGGCTGACGGCGAGGAAGGCAATGAACGTAATAGCGCCGGTGCTCTGTTGTGTCCTCACGGTTTTCTTCAAAAATGACTGAGGATCTAACCGCAGAGGGCGCTGAGGTTCACGCAGAGGTCGCGGAGGAAAAACTTTGCGTTCCTCTGCGAAGACCTCTGTGTCCTCTGCGGTTAAGATCGTTGATGCAGTCGCTACAGCTCCCGGCACTTTAACGTCAGCGCTCTACGTCGGCGCGGATCAAACGAAGGCCATACACTGCGGCAATCTCATTGTTGCCCGTCGCCTGAAATCGCACCGTGACTTTCTTCTTGTCCTTCACCACGTCGGCGGGAAGTTTGTATTCCACATCAAAGAAATTGCCCGTCGCACTGCCCGGCGGACTGCGTTCGAACGATTGCTCACCGATGTGTTGTCCATCAGCGAGAATTTCAAAGGTGCGCTTGCCGCGCTCTTCGCTGAAATAAGTAGCTATAACCGCTAAGGAATGATCGGGTTCAATCGGCAGATCGAATGAGAACCATTTCCTTCCCCGACGACCGGGCCGGCCTGCCGATCGATCAACGCTTGACTCTTCGCCCTGCTGATTGAACTCCTTCTCCTTTTGCGCGTCGCCCGGCTGCACAAAACTGACCGTGGCGGCCTCGAGTTTGCGCTGCCTTATGCGTTCGTCTGCAACCTCCGCCAGCTTCTTTTTCCACGCTTCCGAGGTGTAGAGGTCCCAGTAGATTTCGTAACTTCGCCGATGCAATCGATAGAAAGGAACAAGATCAATCTCTCGCGCCTGATCGTCCGTGTCGCGTCCCGCAGTATGAAAGTTGCCGGCCTTGCCCGACACTGGTTTCAACCACTCGGCCACTCCCCCGTCGGCAACTAACGAAGGAATCGTGGCCACTGGTCCACCTCCACCACGCCGCTCACGTTCCGGCCCCAGATCGCCGGCCAGCACCAGTGGCCCCCACATCAGCGCGACGCGGTTCGGATTGTCGGGCGTTGCTTCTATGCGAAGCGTCTTTGGCAAAACCAGGGCAATTGTGTCACCACTCTTCCAGGTCCGCTTCAATTCGACATACGAACCGGGCTGGGACACATTTTTCACTACCGCTCCATTAACTTTGACCGTGAACCCTGTCCCGGCCCATGAAGGCCGGCGCAGCGCCAAGGTGAATTGCTTTGACTTCTGGAGCGTCAGCTTCAGCGTCGCCGCATCGCCTTCAGGAAAACTCGTATCCATGACGATTCCCACGCCCGCCGATTGCCAGGAGACCGTTGAAGGAACGTATAAATTCACCCAAAGACGGTCGTTAGATTCGTAATAAATCCCGTCGCCATGAAGACCGTGGCTCTCCATCCCGCTGCCGACGCAGCAGGTGAAGCTGCGCATCATATCCTGATACTCATGTTGGACGCCGCGACCCACCGGCACCATGTAACAGGTGCGACCATCGTCCGGATCTATTGAACCCAGCACGTGATTAAAAAGCGCGCGCTCTTCAAACTCGGCATACTTCATTTCCGGGCGAATGGCAAAAAGACGACGCGTCATCTTGAGGATGTTGTAGACATTGCAACTCTCATCGGTGCGCCCTTCAACGCGATCGCCAAGCTTGTCGGGTGGGCCAAAGTATTCATCCCGGCCGTGGCCACCGGTCGCGAAACTGTGATGCAAAGCCACGGCGTCCCAAAAGAATTCCGCCGCCGCGCCATCCGACTTGTCACCGGCGTAGACGTACCGTGCCAGCACGCCGAGGAGTTTCGGCACCTGCGTATTGCCATGCAAGCCGGCGAGCCGATCTTCGCGTCGGGTCAGTGGGTCGAGCACCGCGTGATGATCGAAATGATGTGACAGATTCAGCCAGCGCTGGTCACCA
>QHXG01000493.1 GCA_003222845.1 Acidobacteriota bacterium
CAAGGTCGTTACTGCCGCGCAAGTAAACGGCGTCTATCGTTATTACAAGAGCGAGTTCCGCGTCCTCGCGCTCGGCCATAACAAATTGAAAGTCCAATTCGACGGCATCTATATGACTCTGGCGAAGAGCCCGAACATGGGTTATGCCGTGGGCGAAGCAACCATCGAAGGCAACGTCGCGACATTCATCCCACCTGACACCCAAGGCTGCAAGATCACGATGACGTTCCTGCCAGGCAAACTCGTCGTCAAGCAGGATGGCTCGGACGCTGACTGCGGCTTTGGGCATAATGTCTATGCGACTGGCACATATCGCAAGATTAGATCAGGCAAACCGAAATTTGAAACGCCGCCGTGACTCGTTTGTCAGAACCGCCTGCGGTAGCGGGCGGTTGCGGACAAAACACTTGTCGCCTCACGCGGTTTGGCTTACTATGACCGCCTTGCAGTCGCCTTCGAGACCAGCCTTTCGGAAAGGTTAAGTAACTATGTTGGCAGCGATCATTCTTTTCTTTGCACTGCTCTCTCCGTTGCAGGAACCCGACGTTCAGGGACGAAGACAGTTTCCCCCTCAGACACCAACGCCTACGCCGCAGGCGATGGCTTCGCCAGCGGCCTCGCCCACAGGTTCACCTTCGGCCCAGCAACGTGGGCCCCAGGAACGCCCTTCGCCATCGCCTGAAGAACCGCCGGTGATTACGAAACATGAAGTCCGCGCCGGCGGCAAGACTCTGCGTTACACCGCTACGGTGGGCATGATGCCGATCAAGAATCGCGATGGCGAGCCGGAAGCGCGCATCTTCTTCATGGCTTATACTTTGGACGAGGGAGGCAATCGCGGCCGGCGTCCGCTGACTTTCTCATTCAATGGCGGACCGGGTTCAGCTTCGGTCTGGCTGCATCTCGGAGCGATTGGCCCGAAGCGCGTGCCGATGAATCCTGACGGCACGATGCCTCAGCCTCCCTATCAATTGGTCGATAACGAATACACCTGGTTAACGCAGACAGATTTGGTATTTATCGATCCGGTTGGCACGGGATATAGCCGCGCTGTCAGGCCCGATCTCGCGGCAAAGTTTTTTGGGCTCACCGGCGATATCGAATCGGTTGGCGAGTTCATTCGCATGTATCTCACCCGATACGAGCGCTGGACATCTCCACTATTTCTTGCCGGCGAGAGCTATGGAACGACGCGCGCATCGGCGTTATCGGGATACTTGATCGGACGCGGCATCGCTTTCAATGGCATCGTGCTGATTTCGACGATCATGAATTTCGAGACGGCCGACTTTGCGCCCGGAAATGATCTGCCCTACGTCATGTACCTGCCGTCCTACGCGGCTACCGCCTGGTATCACAAGAAGCTTTCATCAGATCTCCAGTCGAAATCAGTCCAACAGCTTGTTTCAGAAGTAGAGCAGTGGGCCGCCAACGATTACGCATTAGTCCTCGCGAAAGGCGATCGGTTAACCGGGCAAGATCGTCAGGATGCGATCGCAAAGTTGGCGCGGTACACGGGATTGTCGACTCAGTTTGTCGATAATGCCAATCTGCGCATTTCGCTCAATTTGTTTCGCAAAGAACTGCTGCGATCAGAGAAGCGCTCGATCGGCAGGCTTGACGCGCGCTTCAAAGGCTTCGATGCAAACTATGCGAGCGATAGTCCGGACTTTGACGCTAGCGAAGCTGCCATTCGTCCGCCCTACACATCAACCTTCAACAATTACGTTCGGGGCGAGCTTGGTTACAAGAGCGACCTCGAATACTACATTCTGGGCGGCGGCATCACTTCCCCCTGGAACTGGGGCACTAACAATGGATATGTCGATACCAGCATCGCGCTAAGAAACGCGCTGGCGCGAAATCCTTATCTGAAGATTTTCGTAGCGATGGGATACTACGATATGGCGACTCCTTATTTTGCGGTTGACTATACGTTGCATCACATCAGTCTCGATCCGATGCTGCTGAAGAACTTCTCGACCGGCTTCTATGAAGCTGGACACATGATGTACATCGACGAGAAGTCGCTGGCACGGATGCGAGCAGACATTGGGAAGTTCATCGATGAGGCGCAGCGAAGATAACTCAATTAACTCGCGGCTGCGACGCAGTAGAAACCAAATCTAAAGATGCAAGAAGACTGGCTGCCTGAGTTTAAGGAAGAATGTAAGCGCACTATTCGGATGAGTGTCGATGACCGCATCCGCTACGGCTTCACCTACGAGTACAAGCCAATCTTGGATGATGCGCCGTGGCGTTCGTTCGATTCGATGGAAGAATATCGCCGCTGGTGTCACGAGAATCTGCCGAAATATCTTGGACATGGCATGGATGAACTGGATCGAGAAACGCTTGAAAGGGAAACTGCTCTTGCCGCTCGCCACGAAATCGATCGTCGTAAGAGGTTCCGGCGTGAATTAGAAAGGGAACGCGATGAGCAAGGTTCGATTTCGTCTTGATTCCACACCGCGCAAGGTCGATCGCTTGCCTTTTGCCAGCGAGAGTGAACTTCAACAGTTTGTTGAAGACCACTCCACAGAACTCCTTGGCGTGAAGGTGATAGCCAGCGCGCGAAAGGGCGGCAATATGGTATCCAAGATTGACCTTCTTGCGATACACCCGTCAGGAAGGCCGTGGATTATCGAGTGCAAGCTCGACTTGGTCGGACACGGGGCGCTCAATCAGCTCCAACGCTATCGGAGGACTCTTCAAACCAGGCCGGGCGACGTCAAGATACTAGCCGAACGGCACGGGCTTACTCTCCAGTCAAAGCCAGACCCAGTGCTTGTCCTCATCGGTTACAGGTACGATCAGACCGTAGAGTATGGTGACACGCTCTGTTTGGCCTACCGATACGATTTTGAATTCACGAGCGAGGAGTTTCAGCACCAACAGGATGGTCACGTAAGCTTACACCATATCAAGGACTTCAGCATACAGTCGCAGCGTCTCCCGAAGGTGTGCAAGGACATCGCTACACACAAGCGTCTGATACAGAGCGCCCCAGAATTGGCTGAGTCTTTTTGGAAGTTGGATGCGGAGTTGCAGGATTTGGGAGCGAAGGTGACATACGGAAAGATCGTGCGCTACCGGCGAGACGATGACATCTTTGCTAATGCCTTTGTCTGTCCCAGCGGCGCTATTCGTTGGCAGATAAGTTCATTGGTCAATCAAGAACGTGACTCGGATGTTGCCAAGGTGCGCAAGTTGTTGAAGAAAGCGTATCGTCAAGCGCGCTGAAATCGAATGGCTGCTAGCAACGAAACAATTCAATACCCCGACGGCCGCGTCGAACTGAAGCCTGAGGCATTCGAAGAAATCAGCGCGAGTCCGCTCTTCAATCGCGACCTCGCGCCGGTTAAGGTCTCGGAACGAAACTGGACGACGTATAACTATGCTGCGCTCTGGATCAGCATGGCGCACTGCATCCCGACTTACATGCTGTCCTCGGGATTGATCAGTGCCGGCATGAATTGGTGGCAAGCACTGATCACGATCTTACTCGGCAATACGATCGTGCTGATTCCGATTCTGCTTAACTCTCACCCCGGCACAAAGTACGGCATTCCCTTCCCGGTCTTTGCGCGTGCGGCTTATGGAACCTACGGATCGAATCTTCCAGCGCTGATGCGGGCAATCGTCGCCTGCGGTTGGTTTGGGATTCAGGCGTGGATTGGCGGCGAAGCGCTCCACACTTTCTTCAGCGCGATTATTCCGGGGTGGCCCACGCTGTTGGGTGGGCCCATCGGCGGTCACATGACGACAGAGTGGCTTTCCTTTCTGCTGTTCTGGGCGCTGAATATTTACATCATCTATCGCGGCATGGACTTGCTGCGCAAGGTTGAGAACTGGGCCGCGCCGTTCGTGCTCGTTATGACTTCGCTCTTGCTCGCATGTGCGATCTGGAAAGCGCATGGACTTGGATACCTGCTGACGCAGCAAAGCAAATTCCACAACCTCGGCGAATTCTGGCCAATCTTCATTACATCGTTAACCGGTATGATCGGATT
>QHXG01000494.1 GCA_003222845.1 Acidobacteriota bacterium
GCTCGTGCTTGCGAATGATGTCGCGGTCGTACTCATCGACGGAACAGCAGGCGACGACGCCGATCTGCTCGTGGTCGCCCATGATCAAACGATAGAGATACAGACTCGGGGTTTCTTCGTTCTCAAGCGGGCATTCCTTGATGAGTTGTTCGAAGTTTGCGAGTGCCTTTGCGTACACTTGATCGCTGTAGATCGGCGTGCCGTCGGGCAAATCGATCTCGGAACGCGACACGTGCAGAAAGCTCCAAGGGTTTCCGGCGGCCAGCGCACGAGCTTCTTCGGTGTTCACAACATCGTAAGGAACCGCCGCAACCTGCGCCGCCCGATCCTCGTGCGGACGAAGGGCATTGAATGGACGAATGATAGCCACGCGTACTCCTATACTATTGAGTATGATCAAGACTAACTGCGGGTCACATGATTTTGCAAAGCACGAACTGAGTGATTGATCATCATGGCTGAATTGAATGCTCATGAATTGCAAGACAGACTCCGGACTCTGGACGCTGAGTTCGAGCGCCAAATGCGCGCGCGTGGGTTTGATCCGGCACAGACTGAAAACATCGCGTTGCCTTCAACCCTCGCCAGGCTTTACGCTGAGCGCGAAAGAACCAAAGCACAGCTTGAAGAATTAGAAGGTGGGAACAATGACTGAGATCGAGAGAATCCTGGATCAACTCAAACGCGCGTATGAAGGCAACGCCTGGCATGGTCCCTCTGTGCGCGAGGCTCTTGAAGGCGTCACGGCGAAGCAGGCGACGAAGCGGCCACTCGCGAATGCACACAGCATCTGGGAGTTGGCGCATCATATCGCGGTCTGGGAAAACGCCGTGCGTCGAAGATTGGAAGGAGATCGGGCCCAAATTTCGTTGGCTTCGCCTGAAGATTGGCCGCCGGTAGATGATCAGAGCGAAACGGCCTGGGAACAGGCGAGGGCGGCGCTGGATCGTGGACATAGAGAGTTGCGCGATGCGATTGCGCGGGTGCCCGAATCAAGACTTGATGAGCCGATCCTGGAAAGCATGTCAACGGTTTATGTCACACTGCACGGGATCATTCAGCACGACCTCTACCACGCCGGACAGATTTCGATGCTCAAGAAAGCGGTAAGCTGATATCCGCAGATTACGCAGATTACGCAGAAAAGGTAGAGGAAGCCAGAGACCTAGGCGTTTTCCAAGTCCAAACACCTGAGGACAATTGGGCGGTTTGGAAAATAGAACAAAGAAGGTGTTAGCTGTTTTTCCTTTCCTTGTCTGCGCAATCTGCGTAATCTGCGGATAATCATGCCGGCACTCTCCCAAACTCCTTCAGCAGCGGCTTCAATTTCTCAATCACCATTTCATGAGCGGCGCCGTTGGTTGCCACGATTCCGTTACGATTGTCGATCCGAATTCCGTTGTAGCGCAGCGGCTGTCCAAACAAATCAGTCGAGCGTCCGCCCGCCTCTGCCAAAATTATTTCAGGCGCGCAAGTGTCCCATTGCTTGGTGCTCGGCGAAAGATGCAGATAAAGATCGGCCCTTTGCTCGGCAATCAAGCCAATCTTCACGCCGACGGATCCGCGTCGCAATTCATCCTTGAATCGAAAGGCTTCGACGACACGCTCCATCCGTGGACTACGATGCGAGCGGCTTGATGCCAGCACCATTTCGCCTGGTTCAGTTCGGGTTGAAACCAGCATTTGCGTCGCCGGTTCGCCCGCTGCTTCGATCCAAGCTCCACCGCCGCGAACCGCACGATAAAGGACGTCGCGCACGGGTTGATATACGACGCCGGCAACGCTCTCGCCTCGCACGGCGAGCCCGATCTGCACCGCGAAATCTCCGTCGCGGGCGATGAAGTTTTTCGTGCCGTCCATCGGATCGATCAGCCACACTCGGTCCTTTGAAAGCCGACGCTCAGTGTCAGCAGATTCTTCCGCGAGAATGCCGTCATCCGGAAACTCTTCCCGCAGGCGGCCGACGATCAACTCGTTCGCCTCGCGATCCGCCGCCGTGACTTCCTCCAGTTCGTCCAGTGCGTTTACTTTTTGTTCGACCAGAAAGGGACTGTAATAGTGCGTCAGCAAAATGCTGCCGGCCACTCGCGCGAGTTTGGTCGCGACTTCGATTTCGCGTTGATAAATCGATTCAGGCACGCGTTTCTTAGCAGATTGGCTACACGCTAACACATCGCTCTTGATTGATCGAAGCGCCCTTGCTTGGCGTTCAATGGGCCGCGTATAGTCTTCGCTAAATTTTCTATGGAAGCCCAAACCGTCATCAAAGCGGGCGCGATGCTCGAAGGAACGGCGCGCTATCGCGCTCGTTTCAAAGACGTCGTGGCGGAAGATCATTTTCGTCAGGCTCAGAATCTCTGGCTGTCGTCGATCGGCATTGGTACGTATCTGGGCGAAGCCAATGAAGAATGCGACCGTCGTTATATGGAAGCGATTGTGCGCGCGGTAGAGTTGGGCGTGAACTTGATCGACACCGCAGCCAACTATCGCTTTAAAAGAAGTGAGCGATCGGTGGGCGCGGCGCTAAAAGAATTATTCGCCCGAGGATTTGCGCGCGATGAAATTATCGTTTGTACCAAAGGCGGCTATCTGCCTTTTGATGGCGCGCCGCCGCGAGACGTTTGGCAATACATCGAAGAAACATTTGTGCGCCCCGGCATCGCCAGCTTCGCCGACATCGCCGGCGGCGCGCACTGTATGACGCCGCGTTATTTGCAAAATCAGCTTCGACAGTCGCTGCGAAACCTGGGACTTGATTGGATTGACGTTTACTACCTGCACAATCCCGAGTCGCAATTGTCGTCAGTTTCGCCGGAAGAGTTTTCGAAGCGTCTGCGCGCTGCGTTTGAGTTTCTCGAGCAGAAGGTAGTTCAAGGCCAGATCAAGAATTACGGGGTGGCGACGTGGAATGGTTTTCGCGCCGAGCCCGACGCGCGCGAGTATCATTCGTTGGAGCAGATGGTGGGCCTCGCCCGCGACCTCGGCGACGACGATCATCATTTTCGTTTTATTCAATTGCCATTCAATCTCGCGATGCCCGAAGCGCTGTTCTTTCAGAATCAGAAACTAGGCGATGAATATGTGAGCGTGCTTGAAGCCGCCCGGGCGTTTGGGGTAACGGCAATCGCCAGTGGATCGATCTTGCAAGGCCAGGTATCGCGCGGCTTGCCGGAAGCGATTCGTGAACCGCTGGGCTCGCTTGCCACGGACGCGCAAACGGGTATTCAATTTGTGCGCTCGGCCCCGGGAATCACCACTGCCTTGGTAGGCATGAGTCGCGTGGCGCACGTCGAAGAGAACTTGCAGCTGGTGGGTGTCGCGCGGGCGCGGGCGGAAGATTTGATAAGTGTGTTTGATCAGGAGGAGTGATGTGGAGTGCGCCGGCAGAGTGAAGCGGCGACGGCGCTTTTCTCTAGCCCAGGTGTTCACACCCGCGTCGAGAGTTAGCCCCTGGTTTTTGATAGCCCCATTTATGGGGCGCGGATTGTCTTGAAGCCGAATTCGAAACCTCATGAAGGAGGTAAATTCATTCTGGTTTGTTTTGTTTCTTGGTCCCAGGCGTGAAGAGAGTGTGTCAAAACTCGTGTCAGAACACGGAGCAGTAGCGATGGGATCCTAAGAATTCCGCGAAACTTGATGATCCG
>QHXG01000495.1 GCA_003222845.1 Acidobacteriota bacterium
CTATTTGACTGTCTTGAAGACGGAGAGACAATCGAGCGTTTTCTCGAACAATTTCCTACCGTAAGTCGCGATCAGGCGTTGGGCGTTCTGGAGCTATCGAAAGAATCGCTGCTCTCACATTATGAAGTTGCTGCTTGATGAATGCGTAACGCACGACCTCATTCCCGATTTGGTCGGCAGCGAAGTGCACACCGTGGAAGAGGCGGGACTGAAGGGATTCGAGAATGGTGACCTTTTGAAGGTGGCGGCCGGCGTTTACGACGTTCTAATTACAGTTGATCGGAACATTCCTTATCAGCAAAGCCTTGTCAGGCTACCCATTGCCATCCTGATTCTCGCTGCCAAAGGAAACAGCTATGCGCGCCTCAAGCCACTCTTGCCCCGTGTCTTAGCCGCGCTCGAAACAATCAAACCTCGTGATGTTGTTGAAATAAGCGCGAGCTGAATTAGTTCGTTTCCTTACTGACGATTTTGCGCCATTCGCAGGTCCTCGATGAATTTCTCGTCGTTGAATTTCGCGGCGCCGGCTTTCGTCAGCGTCGCCAACTCCTTGAACAGATTCTCATCGACTTCTTTGAAGTTAAAGCACGACTTGCCCTGCATCCGCTTCTTCAACTCCGGCGACATGCTTTGTAGAAGCTCCGGGCATGCATAGACGGACATCAGATAAAAGCTGACGTAATTTTTTCCGCGCCGCACTCCACCGAAACAGAGCGGTTGCTTGTTCTTCATGATGTAGCGCGTGTTAAGCAGATAGTAGCTCTCGGTGTCGGAGGCTGGGTCCATTTTCTTTGCATAAGGCTGGAAGATTGATTTGAGTCTGGCAAAGATTTCATTGAAATTATTTTTGATTGGCATGACGAGTCCTTAAAGGTTTGCATGTGGTTCCGCGACGGCGGGAATTCTAACCGAAAATGGCGTACTCAGGTAACAGGGCACCAAGGCAAGTCACGCTACCAGCGCTCTCGTTCGACGACAAAAATATTTCGTGTATCATACGCGTGCGTAAGTCCGCTCCAAATCAAACTAATTGTCGGAGAAAACACATGAATTTGTCGCGAAGATTCGTCTCGATCACTAACCTCACTTGTCTGTTTCTGATCTTCGTCATCGGGCAAGCACAACAACAGACACCGCGCGGCATCACACCTGAAGATTACTTTTCATTTGAATTCATCAGCGATCCAAATGTCTCGCCCGATGGAAGATTGGTGGCTTATGTAGTGACGAAGATTGATCGCGCGCAGAATCGCCGCAACTCCTCAATCTGGATGGCCGCGACGGACGGCAGTCCAGCGCCCTGGCAATTCACTACTTCTCCGCAGTCCTCGAACTCGCCGCGCTGGAGTCCGGATGGAAAATGGCTTGCGTTTCTTTCTTCTCGGCCAGGGTCTGACTCGACTACTCCGGCCCCAACGGCATCGCCAGCCCCCGCGGCTGGGCCGACTCCGGCGGCGGCCGCAGGTGCAGCATCTTCCGATCAGCCACGCAATCAGATTTATCTGCTGGCGATGAACGGCGGCGAAGCGAAGCGAATTACCAATCTGAAGAATGGCGTCAGCGTGTTTCGCTGGTCGCCGGATGGGACTCGTCTGATGGTCGTCAGTCGCATAGGTCCTAGCGATGGCCGCACCGAGAGCCGCGATCGCAGCGACGTGCGTCATTACGGGAATAGCTCTTACAAATTCAATGACACTGGTTGGTTCGACGATCGGCGCACCCATTTGTGGGTCGTTGATATAAAAGGCAACGCCAAACAGATCACCGAAGGCAACGATTGGAATGACAGCGATCCGCAATGGTCGCCGGATGGAAAGCGCATCGCCTTCGTTTCGAATCGCACGGGCAAGGAATACGACGAGAATCGCAACACGGATGTCTGGATTATCAACGCCGACGGCAGCGGGTCGCTAACGAAGATTTCGGATCATGACGAAGCCGACAATCAGCCGCGCTGGTCGCCCGACGGAAAATGGATCGCCTTCACCGGTGAAGTTCACGATCGCGATCATCCGAAGATCTGGTTGGCGCCGGCGACGGGCGGCGCCGCGTCGGTGCTGGCAGCGAACGGACTCGATCTCATTCCCGGTGGATTGGAATGGTCGGAAGATGGCAAATCGCTCTACTTCGAAACCGGAGTGAAGGGGGAGAATCATTTATTCCGCGTCGACGTCGCGACGAAATCGATCGCGCAGGTTACTTCCGGCCCCCGCGCGGTGCGCGGCGTCGATTTCCATTTTGGCGGCGATCAGATGGTCTATCTTGCTAACGACTTCAAGCATCTCGATGATCTTTATATCGCTGATTTAAACGGAAAGAACGAACGGAAGCTGACAAATCTCAACGAAGCTCTGTGGAAGCAACTACAACTCGCCGGGATTGAGCGGTTCACTTACAAGAGCGCGGACGACTGGGACATCGATGGCTTCTTCGTCAAACCGATCGGCTGGCGAGAAGGACGCAAGTATCCGCTGATTCTCAGCGTTCATGGCGGACCCGCAGGACAATACGGCGTCGATTGGTATCACGAATTTCAGGTTTATGCCGCGAAAGGCTACGCGGTCTTGTTTACGAATCCGCGGGGCTCGACGGGTTATGGACAGAAGTTCGAACGTGGCATCGTCGGCGAATGGGGCGGCAAAGACTTCGTGGACATCATGAACGGAGTCGATGTAGCGCTGAAAAAATATCCGTGGATCGATCAGAATCGAATGGGCGTAACCGGCGGCAGCTACGGCGGCTATATGACTAACTGGATTGTCGGTCACACCGATCGCTTCAAAGCCGCGGTCACACTGCGCAGCGTTTCGAACTTCATTTCCGACGATGGCACGCGCGACGGCGCTTACGGCCACGCGCCCGATTTCGGCGGCGACATTTTTCAGAAGATGGATTTGTATTGGGACCGCTCACCCTTGAAGTACGCAAAGAACGTGAAGACGCCAACCCTGATTCTGCATTCTGACAACGATTATCGTGTGCCCATAGAACAGGGCGAGCAATGGTTCCGCGCGCTCAAACACTTCGGCGTGAGGACCGAGATCGTTTTCTTTCCCCGCGAAAACCATAACCTCACGCGCACCGGCGAACCAAAGCACCTGGTCGAGAGTTTGAACTGGCAGCTCTATTGGTTCGATCGGTTTTTGAACGGAAATAATAACGCTGTGCCGCCGGATGCAAAATGATCAAGTAATCGACCACAGCGAGCCATTCTCATTCTCACCCGGTTTCAACCGGGTGAACATTCGCGCCAATTCCTTTGGTTTCAACGGGAGAGGGTGAGAATACTGAACTCGTTGTATGATCAAGCATTCGATCTTCGATTCAAGATGAAGGCACTACTTCTCACACTCGTCTTATTGATTTCGGCGGCCGATTCTGCTGCGCAAAAGAAAAGACCGGCGCGCCAAACTAAGACTACGCCGGCGCAATCGACCGGTGACCTGACAAAACTCCGCGATGAATACATCAAAGCGACCAAGGATTACAAAGCCAGTCTGCAAAAGCTTTTGACGCTTTATCAGGACAGCGTGCGGAAAGCTGAAGAGCGGGTGAATCAATCGCAGAAACTGCTGGCTGAAGGCCTGATCTCTAAGCGCGAATTGGAACGAAGCGAACAAGCGCTCGCCGATGCGAAACTGAAAGTCAGCGGCACAGAGCAACAGGTTGCGAGCGCCGACACCCAGATCGCGCAGACGCTTTTAGAGATTGAAGGTGAAAAACAGATCGCCAAACTCGGCCCCGCGCGCAAAGGATCCTTCGTAACGACGGCTTCGTTCATTCGTTACACCGGCGCCGGGCCTTGGGTTCTGTCTCAGGCTGGTAAGATTGAAAGTTTCTTTCAGCAGACATTCAAACGGCCTTTGCCGATTGCCGTGTTTGGACAGGGAGCAATTCATAATCAGTGGCATCTCGATCATCGTAACGCGATGGATGTCTCGTTGAACCCGGATGGGCCAGAGGGTCAGGCGCTAATGGATTTCATGCGACGCAACGGCATTCCGTTTTCGGCGTTTCGCGCCGCGATTCCCGGCGTGGCGACCGGGCCGCATATTCATATCGGCTTGCCTTCGCACAGGTATTAGTAGCATAGACTGCG
>QHXG01000496.1 GCA_003222845.1 Acidobacteriota bacterium
CGGGATATCAAGCCCGAGAACGTTATCGTTCGCCCGGATGGCGATTTGAAAGTTTTGGACTTTGGGCTCGCTAAGCTAACGGAGAGCCCAGCCTTCACGACGGATTCTGAAGCAGCAACCCGAGTGCAAGTGAAAACTAATCCCGGGATGGTGATGGGAACGGTTCAGTATATGTCGCCAGAGCAAGCGCGTGGTCAAGACGTGGATGCGCGGACAGACATCTGGTCTCTGGGAGTTATGCTCTACGAGATGTTGACGGGCCGCGTGCCGTTTGAGGGTGAGACGCCCAGCCATGTCATCGTCTCGCTGATCGAAAATGAACCGCCTCCAGTGGCGCGTTACTCCGAAGTGCCAGCCGAGCTGGAGCGAATCGTAACTAAGGCGCTGCGCAAGAAAAGAAAGGAGCGATACCAGACAGCAAGCGATCTGGCGCTTGATCTGAAGAGCCTGAAACAAGAACTGGAAGTGGACGCGCGTGTGAAGCGTTCTCTTGATTTGGATGCCGATAGAGGAACAAGAACGAGCAGCGATGGCCAGATGGCGCGAGATCCTGTCGACGCGTTAGCCGCGCGCACTGTGGCTGTCGGAATGGCGCGTCCGACATCGAGCGCCGAATATCTGGTTGGCGAGATCAAGCGCCACAAGCGCGGTGTAGTACTTACGGCCGCAGCCATCGTCATTGCGTTCGCAGCGGTCGCTTACTTCTTCGTCGCTAGAAGCGGCTATTTTGCAGCCAGCGGCGAGGCGATAGATTCGGTGGCAGTCATGCCATTCGTTAATGTCAATAACGATCCGAACAATGAATATCTTTCTGACGGAATCAGCGACAGCATCATCAACAGTCTTTCGCAATTACCGGCGCTGAAAGTAATGTCACTCAACGCGGTTTTGCGTTACAAGGGAAAGTCAACAGACGCGCAGACAGTGGGGAAAGAACTGAATGTGCGAGCAGTACTGATGGGCAGACTCACGCAGCAGGGCGACAATATTTCTATCAGCACCGAGTTGGTGGACGTGCGGGACAACCGTCGCCTGTGGGGCGATCAGTATAACCGCAAGCTTTCAGACATTATTGTCGTGCAGACGGAGATAGCGCGGGAGATCTCGGAGAATCTAAGGCTACGGTTGAGCAGCCAGGAGAAGAAGCAAGTGGCCAAGCGTTACACGGAGAACACCGAAGCTTATCTGCTCTATCAACAAGGTCGCACCTACGTGCGCGGTCGGACGAGAGACGGAACCGAGAAAGGCATCAAGTACCTGGAGGAGGCGATCAAAAAAGACCCGGCCTTTGCATTGGCTCGTGTTTGGTTGGCAATAGCTTACGGTGAGCCCTCGTCACCGCTGCCTGCCAATGAGGTGCGACAAAAAGTGGAGTCGCTTTTGCTGAAGGCACTGGAACTCGATAACGATCTCGCCGAAGCTCATGCCGTACTGTCAGGTCTTAGGCAGGATGATGGGGATTGGTTGACTGCCGAGAGAGAATGCAAACGTGCCTTGGATTTGGATCCAAGCTCTGTCGTAGCTCACAGTTACTATGTTAGTTATCTAATACGGATGGGGCGGTATGATGAAGCAATCGCAGAGGCGAAACGGGCGCAGGAGCTTGATCCACTCTCGGTTAGATTGAGTGCGGATGTGGGATACGAACTCTACTTTGCGCGGCGGTACGACCAGGCGATCGAACAATTCAAGAAGACAATTGACATGGACCCAAACTATCCTGCTACCCACGCGCGTCTCGGGGCTACGTATCTCCAAAAGGGGATGCACGAAGAAGCCATTCTGGAGTTGGAAAAGGCCAGGGCTCTGGATAACTCTCCAGAGAGACAAGGAAGATTTGCCTGGCTCGCCTATGCTTATGCGGTATCAGGCCACCGAGACAAAGCGCAGCAGATGCTCGCCGAGTTAAAAGAGCAGGCCAAGCAACGTCCTATTCCGCCGATAAACTTTGCCATCTTCTATATGGGTCTGGGCGATAAGGATCAAGCCTTCGCCTGGCTGGAAAAGGTCTATGAAGAACGTAATGGTCGCCTGTTAGGCGAGGTCAGAGTGAGTCCAATGTTCGACAGCCTTCGCTCAGACCCGCGTTACACAGAGCTGCTGCGTCGGGTGAACCTTGCGCCGTGAGCAGGCTGGGAAGCTGCTGGACTGCGTTACGCTTTTGCGGCTCTGCCGCCGCACAGTGCGGAAAGGCTCTGCCTTTCCGTGAAGGCTCTTGTTAAGAATCTTGAGGCTACGCCTCATGCATGTCATCTCAAGAGACGCGCCGTACTTTTATGTGACCTCAGTAGCCAAAGACCGTTTGCCAGTCTTTCGCACTGATGAGATCAAAACAATTACGTGTGCGCAGCTCTCGATTCTTGAAAATGAACCTTTGCTGATGAATCTGGATCGGATTAAGTGGCGAAGCAGTTGAGGTCGAGGCGTAGCCTCGACCAAGTGGAAGGATAGCGCCTGACGGAAAGGCGGAGCCTTTCCGCACTATGCGGCGGCGAAGCCGCAAGCAGTCAATAGTCAGGCACAGCAGATAACGGTGAGCAAGATTCTGGCAAAACTTTTCGTGGTCCTGTTGGTAGCGGCTGGCTCGGCCCGCGCGCAAACGCCGACCGGCATCATCAGCGGCGTTGTGTCAGATCCCGCTGGCGCACGTGTGGCCGGCGCCCGTGTCACAATCATCAATCGCGACAGCGGACTGAGGCGCAATCTCATCACTTCGACTGAGGGCGATTTCACCGCGGTCGCGTTACCCTCAGGTACTTACCATCTCACCGCTGAGGCAACAGGATTCCATCGATTGGAACGCGTGACTGTGGTCGAGGCCGGAACGACCACTACCGTGAATCTATCACTCCAGATTGGTGACGTAACCGAACAAGTGACGGTGGATGACGCCGCTCCGCTAATCAACTACGAGCAGCACCAGGTGGGCGGCGTGGTCAGCCGCAAGCAGATTGAGAATTTGCCGCTCAACGGGCGAAACTTCCTTGATCTGGCCAAGTTGGAACCGGGCGTGACCGACCCGGTCCGTGGCACGAACAACCGCGTCTTCGTGCCAACGCTGGGCGCTGGCCTTGCAACCTCCCCCCGCATCGGATACACACGCGTGACCGTGGATGGTGCGAATATCAACTTGATTGCTTTCATCGGTGCGAGCCTGCAAGTATCTCAGGAGGCGGTGCAGGAGTTTCAGATCTCGACCGTCAACTTCGATCCCTCGACCGGCTTGACTACGGACGGGGCGATCAATATCGTGACGCGTTCCGGCGGCAAAGACTTTCACGGCAGCGGTTTCTACTTCTATCGCGATCACAATCTGGCTGCTTATCCAGGTCTCAGCCGTGAACCCAACAATCCGAATCCGTTCTTTCAACGCAGCCAGTTCGGCTTTCAGCTCGGCGGCCCTATTCGCAAAGACCGCGCTTTCTTCTTCACCAGTTTCGAGCGCAACGATCAGCGGGGAGTCCTTTCGATTCAGCCGCGCAGTTCGGACTTTGCACCACTCGGAGGAGTTTTCCCTAGCCCGTATCTAGGCAATCAATTCAATCTGCGCTTCGACGTGCGCCTCCATCCCAACCACAACGCGTTCGTCCGGTACACGCACGACGGCAATAGCGCGTTCGCTCCCAACGGCGAGTTCAACAATGCACTGCCTTCGGACTGGTCCCGCATCAAGAATTGGGTCGATCAAAGCATCGGCGGGC
>QHXG01000499.1 GCA_003222845.1 Acidobacteriota bacterium
GTCACAAGGTAAGGACGATTATCGCCTCGAAGGGCCGTTCACGCAGGGCAACCTCACCGTATTTCTGATTCATGGCAAAGACAAGATCAAGGGAGAGACGTTCATAACTCTGCAGGAAGCCCTGGTGCAGAAGAAAGTGATCGTGCGTGAGACGCGCTCAGTAAACGAACTCTCGATCGAGAACATATCGAGCCAAGAGGTCTACGTGCAATCGGGCGACATCGTAAAAGGCGGACAGCAGGATCGCATGATGGCGGTCGATCTAATTCTGCCGCCGCGCTCCGGCAGGATTCCGATCGCCGCGTTTTGTGTCGAGAACGGACGATGGAGTCAGCGTGGCAGCGAACAGGTGACGGTTTTCAATTCATCGGCCAACGTTGTCGCCAGCCGCGAAGTCAAACTCGCCGCGAAGATGAAGGGCTCGCAGGGCGAAGTATGGCGCGAGGTCTCAGTGGCTCAGGACAAGCTCAGCGCGAATGTGGGAACGCGCGTGAATGGCAACGCTTCACCGACGAGTTTCCAGTTGGCGCTGGAGAACAAAGACGTGCAAGCAAACGCCGACGGTTACATCAAAACGCTGGCCAACATCGTCGACGGCAAGCCTGACGTAATCGGGTATGTGTTCGCGATCAACGGCAAAGTGAACAGCGCCGATGTCTACGCGTCAAGCGCGCTCTTCAAAAAGCTTTGGCCGAAGCTGCTGAAAGCCAGCGCCATCGAAGCCGTCGCTGAGTTGCATCGTGGCGAGAAATTCGACGCGCCGAAGCCGTCTGACGTGAAAGGCTTTCTGGACGACTCGTCAAAAGGACCTGAAAAGCAGAAGGATGTTTCGGGCCGCGTGCAGATGGTGACGCGCGAGACTGAAGAGAACGTATTCTTCGAAACTCGAGATCGGGCCAAGTCAGATACGTGGGTCCATCGGAACTACATCAAAAAGAACTGAGGGCTGCAAAGGGCAAAGAGCTAAGGGCTAAGAGCAAAGGGCAAAGAGCTAAGAGCAAAGGGCCGTTGGTACTGGCCTCGCTCTTAGCTCTAGGCTCGACTCTTTGCTCTTGCCTCAACTCTAGAGAGTCCTGGAGAAGTTCGTGATCTTGCGACTCAGCAGATCGCAATCCATCAAAAGCCCATCAATGTCACCAGAATGAAATACGCTGAGACTCTCAATACCATCAACATGGAAGCGTCTTCGAACAAAGATCGTCTGGCAATGTTCAAAAACTGCTTGAACTCTTGCGGGTGGGTGCTGCCTGATCCTTCGGCAATATTATTAGTTAAAGACAACCCGGCGGCTCTCAATTGCTCTGCATACCGATAGAGCCGCCGCCTCTCTAACTCATCTGCTAGCTTGTGGAATTTTACCGCTAAGCTTCTGGCAAGTTGCCAAATCTCCAAATCCTCAAACCGAAAGTGAGGTCTCATTGGATTAGCTCAAACCCCTAGCCTTTCGCTCTTTGCCCTTTGCCCTTCGCTCTTCAGTGCACTATCTTGGTTGAAGAGAGAATGCCGTAGAGTTCGTCCTCTCGCTTGGGAAAGTTCGTGTCGTTAGTTGACAGAATGATCGTCACCAGTTGAGTTTGTCCCGCGTAAGTGCGATATCCCTGCCATTCCAGCCGGCGAATATCGTCAGGTCTCTCCTGTTTTGACTGGCGAAACTCAAGGCCGCGAAGATCGTCGAGGGCGAGCCATTTGACTTCATCGTACTTGCCATTCTTCTTCTCAGTCTTGGCGCCTTCACTCATCGCTTTGATACTAACGTCGGTGGGAAAACTCGAATCCATCGTGGAGATGTTGGCGCTGAGAAACGCACCGCCGCCCGCGTAGCTCAACGTTTCGTTACGAACATCCTGTTTCTTCCAGTTGGCAGGTACGGTCCAGGTGATTCCCTGCTGGTCCCACTTCACTTCCTGACCATTCGCGATTGCCGCGGTCTGTGCCGCGGTTGGGTTCGGTTTCTCAACGGGCTCGCCACCGGTAACCGATTTGTCGCTGGACGATGACGGCGAAGTCGACGAGTTCGAGTTGTTACTGGTCTTGAATCTGTTGCTCAGGTTGCAGGCAGCGACTATCAAGACTAAAGCGATGATCGAAGGAACATGTTTCATAAGGTCACCAATGGTTGCAGAGTCGGAAAGCAAACGCGTTTTACTTCAGTGGAACGCGCGGTGTCAAATTCCTGTGTCAGAAGCCCGACCGTGAGGGAGGGCCAGCCTGCGCACATTGCCCTTGCTTACGCGCGGGCTTCTGACACATCGCCCGACGTGGTATTCTGAGTTCGCACCCCTTCCAATTCAGTTATTCATGTGCTGCACAGTGCAGCCGTCTTTCAGAGAGGTTTTGTCATGCAAAGAATGCAAGGCTCATTTTTGATTTCGCCAGCGGGAGCGGCGCTGAGTCTTTCGCTGCTGTTGTCCGTTAGCAGTTGCCAACCGGCCAACAAAAACTCGAATGCCAACGCTAACGCTAATACAAATGCGTCAATGGCCAATTCAAATTCAAGTATTACCAACGCCAACACGAACTCGGAAAGCGCGGAGAGCAGCGCGACTGTGAACGCTCGCGAGCCTGAAAAATACAGCGCCACTCTGCAGTTCAGCATTGAAACCGAAGGCGGTGAGAAGGCGATTGGCATTCCTTCGCTTACCATCCAGGTTGCTCGCAATGGCGACGATCGTCGGGTCGAATTCAAGCTACCGGACGGCACGCCTTTAATCTATCTCGATCACGACAATCATCATTACGTGATCGCGCCGGCGCGTAAGCAGTATGCCGAACTATCACCCGAGGCCACTGGAGTTCAACTTCACAAGCTCTTGACGCCGGGTCAATTAGTCGAGGACCTGAAGGGTTTGAAAGGTGTCGAGCGGGCGGGCGAAGGTCCGATGAATGGACGCACGGCAGAAAAATATCGCTACAGCGCGTCGGCGAACACCAACACGCAAGCCGGCGAGGTGAAAGCCGAAGCGTATATTTACGTCGACAAAGAAACCGGCCTGCCGCTGCGTTCGGAGCTGCTGGCGGAAAGCTCCGGCAATGTGAAAGGCGTGAAAGCGGCGCGCGTCGTCGCCGAGATGCGTGACATCAACACCAGCGTCGAGGCATCGCTGTTTGAATTACCGACAGGCTACGCGGCCGTGCCGCCTGAAAAGGTGCGACAGCAGATCGATGCGCTGACCAGCGCGGTGGCGGCCATCTTGAAAGCGATGATGAACGCAGGGACCGCATCACCGACGCCTACTTCTTCGACGAGCCCAAGCCAATGAGAAGAAATCTACTGGTTCTGATTATAGGGCTGCTGCTGGGCGCGGTGGGGACAATCTATTTTCTTGGCGCCTGGCGTTCGCGCACGTTGCCAGGAGTGCCTTTGCGACCGCCCGATCAGAGCAACGACGCCTCGAGCACGGTAGCCGTTACGATCGACGAAAAGTTTTTCGATTCGCTGCTGGGGACAATCTTTCAGCAGCTCGGTCCACCGCAGCTAAAGCTCTCGCGAAACTTCGGACAGAGACCGATGCAACCGATTGCCTTTCAGAATTCATGCAACAGCGTTCTGGCCCTGAATCCCGAGGGCAACAACGTGAAGACCGGTGTGCGCTTTACCGGCGGCAAGATAACCGCGCCGCTGGCTTTCACTGGGAGCTATTCGATTCTGACGAGTTGCATTCAGTTCAAGGGCACAGCCAAAACTACGGTCGATCTGTCCTTCGATCAGGAAAAGCAGACCGTCTTTGGTCGATTGAATATTGAGGAAGTAGCGCTCGACAACGTGCCGGTGCTGGTGAGCGGCCTGGTCACAGCTTTCGTGCGCAAGACGATCGACGAACGATTGAATCCTTTCCCAGTTTTGCGCGTTTCGCAGCTTGCCCTTTCATTGCCAATCCAGGCGAGTGGCGGCTCACTGAAAGCGCGCGTGAAAGACGTGCGCGCCGAAGTGCAGGAAGGTTCGTTGAAGCTTTATCTGACTTATGACTTCACGGCCGAGCGCGAAAACCCAGGCTAACAGTCTAGTGAAGAAACTCCCTCTCCCTTTGGGAGAGGGATGGGGAGAGGGCCTGAGCAAGGTGGTTAAGTAAATATTTGGGTCTTCTTTCAAACGTAAGCCCTCACCCTAACCCTCTCCCAAAGGGAGAGGGGACTCTTTTCAGCAGCCTGATCGGCTTTGCCGCCCAATATCCGAGCTTCAAATAAGAGAAGAGCCCGACCTCGCGATCGGGCTCTCTACGATCCAATGGATTCGAGCTAACTAATATCCTCGATACCCATCTTCGTATCCGTTCTCGAATCCTTCCCGATAGTAGCGGCGGTACATCTCGCGATCACCCATCCTCGAACTGTAATCAGTCGTAGCGTCACGATACGCGCTGAAGTCTGAGTAATTGCGATGCCTTCCTCTTCTGCGATCATCGCGGCCCTGCTTGTTGCCCGCGTTGTATCCGGCATTCAGAGCCGTCTGCCGCAATTGATAAGAGCCGCCGTACTGGCCATAGAGATCCCAGTTACGGCCCCGTCGATCGTTTTGATTTCGGTTTCGATCACGGTCGCGATCACGGTCTCGATCCCGATCGTAACGATCATTTCGATCGTTGCGGTAGTTATTCGGATTCTCGGTCTCGTATCCCCGCTCGAATGCCAACTGAAAATAGCGGCGGTACAGGTCGCGGTCGCCGAGCCTTGAGCTGTAATCCTTCGTCGCATTTTGATAGGCGCCGAACTCCGATGCGCCACGGTAACGGTTGCGGTTGCGATCGTTGCGTCCTTCTTTCGAGCCTTCGTTGTAACCCGCGTTAAGCGCCGTCTCGCGAAGCTGATACGATCCGCCCCAGTTCGGATAACCGTCCCAGTTCCGCCCGCGACGCTGGGCCGCGACACTCGAAGTCGAAGCGACTGCAATTCCAACCAGCAGGAGAGAGAGTATGACGAATTGATTGATCTTAGTCTTCATCTTGCCTCCTCATGATGTTTTCTAAGTCTAGGTCTGGGGGTGCATCTGCGCTTTATTTTAATCGACACTAGTCTCTTGCGCCTAACGCACGGAAATCGCGGTTGTGAAATAGCCATGCCGGGGCAATGAGACGGCGCTGAGAGCCTCGCGGAGAACTGCGAGATCGAGCCGCTATATAAGGAGATTAAGAGGGTGCTGTTGCTGGGAGGTTGAGCAGGCGGGAGTGGAATAGCAGGGTTGGCTTCATTCTACGATTTTTTACCAAAGTAATATCCCAGCGTGAGCATAAAACCGGGCAAGAGTTCATGAAGCACGTCATTTGCTTTAGGAGCAAAGATCGAAATCAGAGCAGCAATCATAACTGAGTACATAAGCGTGATAGCTAACCTGTCGCGCGTCTTTTCCATACGGAAGCTCCTCCTCATAAGGCATTTGAAGTTTTGTTATCGCCCTATCTGAGGACCACCATATCAAGCCCGCGAGCCGCTGATAATTGCGTAATCGGGTCTAGTTTTCACCACCCCCTCTTGCTGGCTAAGACCTTATGCTTACGTCCGCTACGCCATAGCCTCAGAGCACTGATCAGAGCGTCTCGGGACACGGGATACTCTGCTTCAAAAGCAGGCTTCCCTGCTTGAACATTGTTAACGGCGGTCGTTAGGAGTCCGTCTATTTTGTCGTCCTTCAATCGCACGGTACGCAATAGATGACGGGCATGATCAAGGGAAAACGGGTTCGCTTTGGATTCCCACATGTAGAAATCGAACATGGTCTTGAAACTATGCTGCACAGCCTCAAGTTCCTTCGTATAGGCGACGTGACTATGAACCCATGAAGCCGCTTCCTGATTGATGTGATTCGCTAGATTTCTGTAAGTCTCGCCCGCTTTCTGCCTCAGGCTAAGCTGTTCGAGAAACGGATTGTCGCCACCAAGCATCCAAGGGCCCTGCCACTCCAATAACCGATCCCTCCACGACAGAGCCATCGGAATGGCCTTTCGCAAATCGTCGCTCGTAGTATCCTCATCCACCTGAATCATTACCTTAATCCAATTACCAATCTCTATGAATTGCAAGAGGACTCCTGAATCACTAACATCCGGGATATCAAAATTTCTTCCGTCAGACTTAAATCGCATTGCCTGCTTCGATAAACCTTGAACTTTCATTATTCTCCCCAATCTACGACAAAGGTTAACTAACTAAAAGTTAGCCGGCTCATGTGCAGATATGAATTTGATGCGTGAATGTTTCTGAAAAGACCAAAGCAAATTGTGGTAGTGAGGTGCGGGCAGGTCAGGGACGTACACTTCGACTCTTGCCCGTTCTAGCAGTGGCAAGGAATTGCTCCCTTCGATTCGAGAAATCCTTCATGCGCTTCAAGGCTTCTCTTTCCGAAACAACGGCGCGACGCGGGCGCTCGACCTTAAGTTCTTTGATGTCCTTTTCTCTCTTCATAATTCTCCCGTCATTCTTCCGCGGGCATCGAAGTCTGTCAACAGCTAACCTAAAGTCAATCTTTAAGAGTCCCGTAGGGACGAAATGTTTATAGATACGAGCCGGATTAATTTAACTCCGAGCCCATTTATGGGCGACAGAGAGTTGCGCTCCTAAAGGAGCTTGAGAATCCAAATTTAGTCGCGGGTTCTATAAATATTTTTGCCGCTACGCGGCTGCGAGCCCGCTTCATCACGTAGTCGCCTTCCAAGCCTTAAGCTCGCCTTTGAGATAAGCATCGTAGCGGCGCTGCGCTTCTTCAATCCACAACTGCTCCACATCAGCATCAAACCGCTCGTCCACTTCTTCGATTGGATCCTGATTCTTCAAAGCAAACTCTCCGACCATACCTACCAAGCCCACGCATACGCTTCGGTCCTCGGATCCGTGCCCGCGTTGAGCACCCCAGTCTTCAGATCGACAACGATCGCCGCCAGCGAACCGTCAGACCATGGACCGGTGGCGCGCAGTTTGTGGCCGCGCGAAAGCAATTGTTTGCGGACGGAT
>QHXG01000500.1 GCA_003222845.1 Acidobacteriota bacterium
CCGAATCTACAGACGCTTCTTGAGCGCGCGGATGCCAACGGTCAGGCGAAGTTCACTTTCGCCGGAACGTTTACAGGCATCGACGCCGTGGTCGCTAGCGTTACACTCGGCTCGCAGACAGTGACCTCCAATGTCGCGCGCGTCAACTGGACTGATGGCAAGCACAAAACCTTTCTGAGTATGAATCTGAGTCCCGCTAGCGGCGCTCCGAATGTGCCATTGACGCTCACGGCGACGCTGATCGACGTTTCGGCTTCGCCGCCAGTCCAACTCAGCGGCGCCCCAATCAACTTTGCTTTTGCCGGCAACGCCTGTGTGACCACGACCAACGCCGCCGGGACCGCATCTTGTTCTATTAGTCCGAATGTTTCCCCTGGTTCTTACCCAAGCACCGCGACCTTCGCCGGAACCGCCGCGTTCCTGGCGAGTTCAGCTAGCAGGACTATCGATTTGCTGACAGCCGTGCCAAATCCCACAATCGTTCAATTCAGCTCAACGAACTACAGCGTTGTCGAAGCCTGCACCACAGTGATGATTACCGTAAACCGTACGGGCGATTTATCAGGAGGGAGCAGCGTTGACTTTTTCACTTCAGATGTGACTGCCAGCGAGCGACGTGATTACGTCACGGCGATCGGCACGCTGACATTTGCCCCGGGCGAGACTTCCAAGAGTTTGGCTGTGCTCATCAATGACGACTCGTACGTCAACGGCTCAAGGACTTTTACCATCAGCCTGAGAAATCCATCGTTCGCTACCATCGCCGCGCCTACGACGGCCACCGTGACGATCATGGACAACGCGACCGAGCCGTCGACGAACGTGATCGACGACACGCAGGATTTCGTCTGCCAGCACTATCACGATTTTCTCAATCGTCAACCCGACGCTTCGGGCCTCGCCTTCTGGGCCAATCAGATCACTTCCTGCGGCAACGATCAGTCGTGCATCCAGGCGAAACGAATCAACGTCTCTGCCGCCTTCTTCCTCTCAATCGAGTTTCAGGAGACCGGTTATCTGGTCGAGCGCATTTACAAGACTGCTTATGGTGATGCGAATGGAACGTCGACGCTCGGCGGTGCGCATCAACTCTCAGTTCCGATTGTTCGCTACAGCGAATTCCTGCTTGACACGCAGAAGATTGGCCAGGGAGTAGTCGTCCTTCAGCCGGGCTGGGAGATAGTTCTGGAAAACAACAAGCAAGCTTTTACTTTAGAGTTTGCCCAACGCTCGCGATTCACCTCCGCGTTTCCCACTTCGATGACGCCGGCGCAATTCGTCGATGCCCTGTTCGCGAACATACACATCACGCCATCAGCCGCGGATCGCAATAAAGCAATCGCCGAGTTCGGTTCGGCGACGACCACTTTCGATGGAGCTGCGCGCGCTCGCGCTCTGCGCGACGTAGCCGAAAACCCGATCCTCAGTCAGCAGGAACTCAACCGCGTGTTCGTGCTGGCGCAGTACTTCGATTATCTGCGCCGCAATCCAAACACTACGCCTGATTCAGATTACACCGGCTATGACTTCTGGCTGGCGAAGCTGAATCAATTCAACGGCAATTTCGTCAACGCCGAAATGGTCAAGGCATTCATTACTTCGACCGAATATCGACAACGCTTTGGGCCGTGAGTGCAGTTAAGCTTGGAATCCAACGCGGCGTAGCAAATCGATATATCTTGGGTCCGAGCGCAGTGAATCGAGCGTCGGCTCCACTTGGAGATCGACGAAGCCGGGCGCGCGCTCCCGATAAGCCTTTTCGAGCCAGGCAAACGCCTCATCTTTGCGGCCGAGTTCGGCATAGATTTCCGCTACGGAATAGGATGGCACGTAGCGACGTTTCGACAACTCGGTTAATTCGGCGATCACCTTCTCGGCCTGTTGCCGGTCGCCCGCAGCCGCATAAGCATATCCTAGTACCGCTATGACTTCGGGATTTTGCTCGGCAAGAATGATCGCTTTTTGGAGTTCCTCGACGGCTTCCCGGTACATTCTCTTTTGGATGTAAGCCTGGCCCAGGTAGGCGTGCGCCATGGCATAGTTCGGGTCCAGGTCGATAGTTTTCCGGCCCTGCTCTATGGCTTCATCGTAACGCCTCGCGTAATACAAAATCTGTCCCACGTTGGCACCGACCAAGGGCGAAAGCGGATCAAGCTCCTCTGATCGTCTGATCCAGCGAACCGCCTCGTCTGGTTTCCCGGCAGAGAGCAAAAGTGTATATGCGTAACCGTAGTCGCTGAAGTTTGGGTCAAGGCCGCGGGCGGTCTCCATCTCTCGTTGCGCACCCGGCCAATTCCAGTCATAAGAAAGCACGGCAGCCATAGCGAGGTGAGCTTCGAGAAGGTTCGGATCGATCTCCACCGCTTTGATCGCTGCGGCCCTCGCATTACTCATTGCTTCTCTCGGCTCAAGTGGAATGTACCAAATACCCATCGCATAGCTACCGGCCAGTCCTGCGTAGGCGAGCGCACACCGAGCGTCTATCTCTCCGGCTCGGCGATAAGACTCAATTGCCTTTTTCAACCCGC
>QHXG01000501.1:0-4069 GCA_003222845.1 Acidobacteriota bacterium
TGGCGCTGGCAGGAAATTGGCCACTCGCCGCTGCCTTGATCATTGCAGAGCGAACCGGTCGAGCGATTCGTAAGCCAGTCGTTGACGCGATGATTTCTTTTGCCGGAAAGTCCATTGGGCGCGGCTGGGTATTTGGTTTGAACGAGGGATTGGACCAGGCGGGCGCGACCATCAGTCCACTCATTGTAGCCTTTGTTCTCTATTTCAAAGGCGGATACCGAACCGGATTTGGCATCTTGCTCGTTCCCGCGATCCTCTGCGTGGCTACGCTTCTCATCGCGCGATTCTGGTATCCACGCCCTCACGAACTGGAAACAGAGTCGGCAGACTTTTCAGCGACCAAGGGTTTTCCAACGGCATTTTGGATATACGTGGCAGCGGGAGGACTGATTGCCGCCGGATTTGCTGATTTTTCCTTGATCTCATTTCACTTCCAGAAAGCAGGAATCATTTCGCAGACGACTATTCCGCTGTTCTACGCCGTGGCAATGGGCGCGGGAGCGTTGACCAATCTGTTGTTTGGACGACTCTTCGATCGAGTCGGCTTCCCTGTAGCCATTCTCGCTTTCTTTCTCGGCGCACTTTTTGCTCCACTGGTTTTCTTCGGACAATATTGGCTCAGTCTAATTGGCATAGTTCTTTGGGGAATCGGGATGGGCGCTCAGAACTCTTTACTAAAGGCATTACTGACAGGAGTCCTGGCAGCAGCGAAGCGAGGCACGGGATTCGGATTCTTCTACACGGGTTATGGCATCGCTTGGTTTCTTGGCAGCGCGGTAATGGGGTTCTTGTACGATAAATCTATTTCCGCCGTTGTGGTATTTTCTGTTGTCCTACAGCTTTCCGCTCTGCCAGTTTTCTTTTTGGCAAAAACACGGTCTGAACGCACTGCCTCTGCTTGAGCATTGAGTATCGCGATACTGGCGGTGCGCAATCGCGAGCCTGTCGTTAACTTTTAACGCCCAAAGAGTAAAATGAGGATTACCTCCGTGAATTCAGTCGAAAACAATTGAGAGGAGATACTGTGATGAAAAATGTGAAAAGCCGATTCATGTTGAGCTTCGTCACAATGGGCGTGGCGGTTCTGCTAGGACTCTTAACCGTAACTACGAGCTACAAATCGATAGCGACAGCTCGCGCTGATGACGAAGCGGCGGTGCGCGATGCGTTGATGAAGCATGCGCACAGCTTTGAAAAGAACGACGCGGCAATGGCCGCACAGGTCTGGGCGAACGACGAATCGGTAACCGTGTTCGAGAACGGCCGTGCCAATCTTGGATGGGCCGACTTTCGCGACCATCATCTCGTTCCGGAAATGAGCGAGATGAAGAACACGAAATACACGTTCGCTGATATGAAGATTCACCTTGCGGGCAAGACCGCCTGGGCCACTTTCAAATACGCCATTTCAGCCGATGTCGCTGATAGCGGACAGACACGGCATGTTGATCGCGGTGGATTGGGCACGGCTGTGCTTGAAGAACGAGGCGGACAATGGCGTATCGTCCATTGGCACTCAAGTGCACCGCGGCGCCCTGCGTCTGCGCCCTCGCCGTCACCACGACTGCAATAGCAAACCGACACTCAGGGCTCGCGCCCATCCGAATTTGAAACAGGCATTTCCGGGATCGTGGATTCGCATGGCCGAGAACCTCTAACTCTTCGTTTCCTAGTAGTGGTATTCAAACGAGAGACCTCATGCGATGGTCCCTGATTCATGAGGGGCAACCAGCGACTACGCCCTTGCAATTTTCCTCAATGACATTAACCAAAATGAGCTGCGCAACGGAGGAAAGGCCGTTGTGTGAATTCAGACTAAACTGATCCGTCTTTGCAAGTTATTGAAATGATTGGTGCCGAGGGTGGGAGTCGAACCCACACGACCTTGCGGTCAACGGATTTTAAGCCCGTTTCGCGGCTATTCACAACATTCTACTACGCGTTACCAAGCAGTATTTACCGACGTTTCAGCCGTCAAAGCAAGCTACGTCTCGCTTGGTATCAGCACGTGCCCCCCTCATCTTCCCCTCATCTCTGCGCGTCAAATCCCCTCACTTTCACCTCATCTTGCCAAAGTGTGAACTCGAATTCAAGACTTGACTCTGGAGCTAAGTCAAGAGTCTATAATTGGCGTGTCGAAGAAGGGGTGTCGTGGAGCAGACAGAGTTTCGCATTGGTGAATTGGCAACTCGCGCGGGAGTGAGTATCGATGCCGTTCGCTATTACGAACGGTTGAAGCTTTTGCCTCGCGCCGGGCGTACTACGGGTGGCTTTCGGCTCTTTGGGCCGGAGTCTGTAGAACGCGTCCAATTCATTAAGCAGGCGCAAGAGTTAGGTCTGACGCTGGATGAGATCAAAGGACTTCTGGCTACGGGCGGTGCTGAAGAGTGCCGGAGCGTGCGTGATTTATTGAGTAAGAAGATTGGTGAGTTAGACGACAGGATGACCGCCATGAAAGATTTCCGTCGCACGCTCGCACGGCATCTTTCGGCGTGTGAGCGTGAACTCGAAACGCATGGCGACTCGGCATGTTGTCCGGTCGTGGCCGGCGGGAAGAGTAAACCTCCTCAAGAAAAAGGCGGCAAGAAGTAAGCTGATGAGTGCGGATAGAGCTAACGCGAAAGCACCGGGATCAGGTCGAACGATTCTTGCGAGTCTGGCGGCGCTGGGAAGTGTTTTGTTGGCTTCCACCTGTTGCTTGCCGATGTTTCCTTTCATCTTTGCTGCTGGGGCCGCAGGAAGTTCAGCGTTCTTTGCAAAGGCTCGACCGTTCCTCCTGGCGGCGTCTCTTCTCTCGATCGCTTTTGCTTTTTATCAGAGATGGCGAATGAAACAATGCCATTGTAAACCGAGTCTCTTTAGCACGATCGTGTTGTGGTTCTCGGTCGTTACCGTGCTCACGTTTTTCTTGTTCCCGCAAGTCATAGCGAATTTGGTTGCGAATGTTCTGGCGAGGTGAAGATGAGACGTAAGCCCGTGATTTACGGATTAGTAGCGGTCGTCGGTGCGATTGTCGTGTTCGTCGTCTACTACCTGTATTTGGGTAGCACGGCCCCAGCTGGGCAACAACCGTTAGTTCGTCTCGACAACGCGAACATTGAGTCATTGAAAAAGTCCTTCAATGACTCTGCCGATTCCGTCCGGGTAATGGTGATGCTCTCTCCTACTTGAACCGTCTGTTTGCAGGGGGCCTCTGCATTCCAAAAACTACTTGACGAGCAACGCGAAGGAAAAATCCGAGTGTTCGTGATCTGGGAGCCGGTATTGCCAACCGATTTGGCTGCGCCGTCTACGATGACGCTAAAACGCATTGCGGATACGAGAGCTTCACAGTATTGGGATAAGGAGCACTTGGTCTCAAAGTCGATCGGGGAAATAGATGGGGTGGTTTGGGATTACGTCGCGGTTTACCCGCCCGGCAAGCTTTGGGAGAAAGGACCGCCCCAGTCTGTCTATTCACACGATCCGGTTGTTCGCGCAATAGACGGGACGAGGGAAGCGATCCAGAAATTGTTAAGAGAGAATACTAAGTAACTGGATGTCGATACTAAGAGTCGTGAACTGCTGCGATACAGATGACACCGTCGGATCAAGTGCTTCAATGACTGACGAAGCGACGAACGGGACTGACGAATTGCACGACCCTGATCGATGCAGTTCGTGCGACGGTCAAGGCAGACCTGTTTCCAGAAAAACCGTCCTGCTAATGCTGAAGCCCGAATTACTTGAGCAGGCCATGCATGGAAGCTACAGCTTTTGCTCGGCGCGCGATTGTTCAATCGTCTATTTCGAAGATAAAGGCGACCATCAATTCACGATTGATGATTTGCGTGTACGGGTCGGGCTTAAGGTCAACGACGATCCAATTCCGTTGTGTTACTGCTTTGGCTTCGATGAAAGCCATATCCGCGATGATATTTCCACAAAGGGAAAGACGACAATTCCCGCGCGAATCTCAAACTTGATCCGAGAGGGACTCTGCGCCTGCGACTCTCGCAACCCGTCGGGCATGTGTTGTCTCGGCGAGGTGAACAAGGCTGCCAAGAAGTTCCTCGAGGAAGCTGTCGAA
>QHXG01000501.1:4099-4441 GCA_003222845.1 Acidobacteriota bacterium
AGTTAGTCTAAGATCCTACAAGGAGACAAATCAGAAATGTACAAGAGACAAGTTGGCATTATTTCTACTGTCGCGCTCATTCTACTCTTGAGCGTAGGCAGCGTTTCCGCAGCCATCAGAACTGTCACGATTCGGGTGAAGGGCATGACCTGCGGCGGTTGCGCCACTTCTGTAGAGAAGGCGCTCGAATCAACTGAGGGCGTTCAAACCGTGCGTGTTAGTTTCGAGCGTGGTAAAGCGGTCATCAAGTACGACGATCAAAAGGTTACGGTCACGAAGCTGCGTGAGGTCATCAATAGCACGGGCATGTCATGCGAAGTACCGAAGGGCGACAAAAAGAAG
>QHXG01000502.1 GCA_003222845.1 Acidobacteriota bacterium
TCACGAGGCCTCTCGATCAGCCACGAGCTGATTGCGCCCGCACCTTGACACGGTAGGGGCCTGGGGTTCATGTCCCCACGCGCCTACCAACATTCCCATCCCTATCAATAAGTTCGGTTTCGTATTGTATAAATCTAAAAAAGTTCTTGACAACAATCCGACTTCGGAGTAAATGCTTTTGTCTGGGCATGCAACAAAGTCCTTCTCTTCTGTTACCCGGTCCCGTCCTAGGGTAATTGTGGCGTAGCGCCCAGAGTCTTCTCTGGGGTGCGTGAATGTTCATTCGCGTTCGTTCGCCTTGGTAATTTTTAAGCGCCGAGTATCCCTGTCACCGTTCCTCGCGAGACGAGACGCTTGGCATTAACCCCTATTTTTTCGTTGGGTGCATTGGCTGAAAGAATTACAGACGGCTGCTTATCTTGAGCCCCAACTTGGAGGAATCTATGAGGATAATAATCCGGTCAATTTTCGTCGTGATCTTCTTGCTTTGCACTGGAGTTGTTCTGGCGCAAACGACCAGCGGCTCGATCACCGGAAATGTCGTTGATCCGCATCGGTCTGCCGTCGCAAATGCAACCGTAACTTTAACCGAGGTGAATAAGGGCTTTACTCAAACTACGACCAGTGATGACGAGGGAAGATTTGTATTTGCGCAGGTCCCGCCGGGCACGTTCACTATCCTTATTAAAAGTAGTGGTTTCAAAAAACAGGAGCGTACCGTAGAGCTGATTCCAAATGACAAACTGACGCTTGGCAACGTGGTGTTGGAAGTAGGGGCGGTCACGGAAACGGTCGAGGTTACCGGTGAAGCGACATTGCTTCAGGCAGAAAGCGGAGAACGTTCCTTTGGGGTGCAAGGCGAAGAGCTCCGAAATATCGGAATTAAAGACCGCAGCTTTGTTAATTTCGTGACTCTGGCTCCGGGAGTTATTAGTAACACCTCGAATGGGGAAGCCGGCGACATCTCCACATTATATGTCAACGGAACCAGGCAAAACTCTAATAACGTACAGATCGATGGGGTAACCAGCATTGATACCGGCAATAACAGTCTTCTGGCCAGAATCCCCGTTGATGCCATCGGTGAGCTAAAAGTTCTAACTTCTGGTTATCAGGCTGAATATGGACGCTCTACCGGAGCACAGGTTATCGCCACCACACGTAGTGGCTCGAAGGATTTTCACGGTGCCTTTTACTTTTATCGACGCCAAACTGGCTTGAATGCCAATGGCTGGCTCAATAACCGCAATGGATTACCGCGTGCCTTTTCGGACCAAAAAGATACGGGTTATAATATCGGCGGTCCGGTTTATATTCCCGGCTTGTTCAATAAGGATCGCAAAAAACTCTTCTTCTTTTGGAATCAGGAATTCGCGCACCGCTTTACGCCGCCCGCAGCCCCGACTAATGTGCGGGTTCCGACCGCGCTTGAACGACAGGGCGATTTTTCACAATCGCGTGATAACAGCGGAAACCTCTTTCCATATATTAAGGACCCAACGTTAAATTTACCGTGCAGCGCGACTAACACCGCCGGCTGTTTTAAGGACGGAGGCGTTCTGGGGAGAATACCGCAGAATCGTCTGTACCCACTTGGTGTCAAGATTCTTAACTTGTATCCGTTACCTAATTACACGCCGGTCGGCAACGATAATTTTAATTACCGTACGCAGGAGTCATCAAAAACACCTGAGCGAAACGACACGCTCCGGATTGATTATAATCTGTCGAAGAATTGGCGAATGTGGGGACGCTGGCTCAAGACTGCAGCTACTTCCGAACTGCCTTATGGAAACAGCGGTCTGGGACTTTCGACGAACTTACCCGTGTACGGAGCGATTCAAAAGACTCCCAAATACAGCCTTTCCGGCACGGTAACCGGGACGCTCAATCCGACGACAGTTGTCGAGTTTACTTATGGAATCAGCCATAACCTGATCGATCTTCGGATAAATTCCGATGCTGCGACCCGGGCAAAGACAGGATTATCGACATTCCCGCTGCTGTACCCGGACGCAAACTATCTTGATCAGATTCCAAATTTTACATGGGGTGGACGCGTGGCGGGTGGTCCGAGCATCGATACAAAAAGCGGTTCATTTGAAAATTTCAACACGACACAGGATTTTATCGGCAGCATATCGAAGGTTTGGGGAGATCACATAACGAAAGCCGGAGGTTACTACCACAAAAGCTTAAAACCCCAAACGGCCCGGTTTTCAAACAACGGAACGATCAATTTTACCAATAGTTCCTCTAATCCGTTCGATACTCAATTTGAATTTGCTAACGCGATCACGGGTGCCTTTAACAATTATCAACAGGCATCGTCGCATACGACCGGAAACTACAAATATTTTAATCTTGAATGGTACGTACAGGATAATTGGAAGATAAATAAACGCCTTACGCTTGATTACGGCCTGCGCTTTGTTTGGATGCCGCCGCAATATGAGTCAACGGGGAAATCCTCCAATTTCCTGCTCGACAAGTTTGATCCGACTAAAGCTTCCCGGCTTTTCCGCCCCGTTTGTATCAATGGTGTGGCGACCTGCGCTGCCGGCACCGCTAATCGACGTGCCGTCGACCCGGCGGTTCTCGCCAGCGGTGTTCCCCTGACGACGGCCAATACCTTAATTGATCTATACGTTGGGCGATTGGTTCCAAATTCGGGTAATTTCACCAATGGTCTTTTCACCGCCGGCCAGGGAATTTCCAAATATCTTGTCAAAGATAACGGCGTCCAATTAGCTCCGCGGTTCGGATTCGCTTACGACGTGACCGGTAAACGTAATTTTATCCTCCGTGGGGGTTTTGGGATTTTTTATGACCGAACGCAGGGCAATCTCGTTTTCGATCAGGTAGGAAATCCACCGAATAATATTTTGTCAACGATAAATTTAGGACGACTTCAAGACGTGTCGGCCAATAACGTTTTGCTTTCTCCGCCCGCACTGAGGGCACTACAGCCGGATGCCAAGCTTCCTAAGAATTATGCGTTCAACCTGGGCATCCAATACAAACTTCCGTTTGACGCGGTCCTCGATCTTTCTTATGTAGGTGGACAGAGCCGGAATTTACCGACGTTTCGCAATATCAATGCCGGAATCTGGCGGTTGGAATACCCGGCTCCAATGCCTTGCCAGCTGACCTTCTGGCCCCCTATCAGGGATTCAACAACAACAATATCGTTTATATTGAGTACATCGAAAAGTCCAATTACAATTCGATGCAAACTTCGATCAAGCGCCGCTTTTCGAGGGGCTTGCTGATTAGTGGAAATTATACCTGGAGCAAAGCCCTGGGAGCTTACAGTGATGATCAGACTTTTGCGCGGATCGACCGAAACGACCACTTCTTTTACGCTCCTCAAAACTTTGACCGCCGACATAATTTAAGCATCAACTGGGTCTATGAATTGCCGAAACCGACGCGTAATAAATATCTCGGTTATATCGCAAACAATTGGCAACTGTCGGGCGTTTACCACTATCAGACCGGTGCCCCGTATAGTATTGGTTTCAGCGTATCCGGCTATGGGAATCAGAATTTGACCGGCTCACCGACAGAGGGAGCGCGAATAGTCCTGCTTGGCAGCCCCGGTTCGGGACACAGCAGCGACCCGTACAAACAATTCGATGTAACCGTATTTCAGGCACCCAGCGTTGGAAGCAAAGGGCTCGAGTCAGGACGTAATTATTTGACTTTGCCGCCGCTCAACAATTGGGACCTGTCGTTATCGAAGCGTTTTGTTTTCGGCGAGCATTACAAGTTCGAAGCCAGGCTCGATGCTTTTAATGCTTTGAACCACACTCAATTTAACGGCATCAACACGACAGCCAACTTCGCGAGCCCGGGAAGCACTGTGATTACTAATCTAGCGAATTCGACAACAAACCTGAACGGCTTCGGCGCGATAAATTCGATTCGTCCTCCGCGTAATCTGCAATGGATGCTGCGGTTCGAGTTTTAGTCGGATAAACGTAGCCGGGGAATGATCAGATTTCTGGTTGCTCTCCGGCTATTTTTTTATCTAGTAGGAGCTTGAAGTAGACTCTTATGAAGCACTTAAAATGGCTTCTTGTGCTTCCGCTGCTCGCAACTCCGATCGGTGCCCAGTCCTACTACCGGCTAAGACTCGACGATCCGAAGGCTGTGTATCTCACGCCGGAAAACTTCCCAGTGCACGCCGACGGTATTACCGATGACACTGAGGCATTGCAGTCCGCTATTAACAAGGTGCAGGAAACCACCGGGGAAGGTATTGTCTTCGTTCCGTCGGGGCGTTACCGGCTGACGACAACCGTATATGTGTGGGGAGGAATTCGAATGATCGGATTCGGTCCGACGCGGCCGGTGCTCGTGCTTGGTGAGAACACGCCGGGCTACACCGATAAGACGCAGGAAAAGTACATGGTTTTCTTTTCCGGCAATCGCCTCGGCACGCGAGCGGCCGGTGCGCCGGCGGCAGCACCAAACGTGAATCCGGGAGGTGGTCGTCCTGCCGCGCCACGCGACGCGAATGCCGGCACGTTCTACTCCGCGATGAGCAATGTGGACATCGAGATCGGTGACGGCAACGCGGGTGCTGTCGGCGTGCGCGGGCGGTACGCTCAACACTCGTTCCTCGCGCACATAAACTTTCACATCGGATCAGGTCTCTCGGGCGTGCACGACACTGGCAACGTCATGGAAGATGTACACTTCTACGGCGGCGATTACGGGATTTGGACACAAACGCCTTCGCCGAGTTGGCAGTTCACAGCCGTGGACGCCACGTTCGAAGGACAGCGCGTGACAGCCATACGTGAGCGTGCCGCCGGACTCACACTTATTCGTCCACGTTTCGTGAACGTGCCCAGCGCGGTTACCATCGAGCCGACGTTCCATGACGAGCTATGGATCAAGAACGGACGCATGGAGAATGTGGCCGGTCCGGCTGTAGTTATCAGCAACGAGAAGAACTCGCAGACTCAGATCAACATGGAGAACATCATCTGTGATGGCGTGCCCGTGTTCGCGAAGTATGATGAGAGCGGGCGTCAGGTCGCGGGTACCGCCAGGCGTTACGCTGTCAAGACATTCTCGTATGGACTTAGCTATTCTAATGTGAGCGCGTCACCCGAGACACGACAGGTGTTCGAGACTTCACCACTCGCGTCGCTGCCGACTCCTTTCACGTCCGATCTGCCCGATTTGCCCGCGCGAGACAAGTGGGTGAACATACGTTCTCTCGGGGCAAAGGGCGACGGTATCAGCGATGATACCGAAGTGTTCCGCAAAGCTATCGCCGGCCATCGCTCGATCTATGTTCCTTCCGGCTACTATGTCGTTACCGAAACCTTGACGCTACAGTCCGACACAGCTCTTATCGGAATGCATCCAAACCGTACCCAGATCATCGTGCCGGATCGGACACCGGCGTTTCAGGGCGTCGGCGGACCAAAACCGCTGATCGAAGCTCCGAAGGGCGGCACGAACATCCTGTTTGGTATTGGTCTCTACACGAATGGCATCAACCCACGTGCGGTCGCGGTGAAGTGGATGGCAGGCGCTACGTCGATGATGAACGATGTTCGGTTTCTCGGCGGGCACGGAACGAGCAAGCCCGACGGCACGCGCGAGAATCCGTATAACAACGCACACACCGCCGATCCCGACATCAACCGACGCTGGGACAGCCAGTATCCGAGCCTCTGGGTAACGGACGGAGGCGGCGGCACATTCTTCGACATCTGGACGCCGAGCACCTTTGCCCAGGCCGGTATGCTTGTATCCGACACGTCGACCGAAGGACGCATTTACGAGATGTCGAGTGAGCACCATGTGCGCCACGAAATCCAGCTTCACGACGTGTCGAACTGGCAAATATATGCGCTTCAGGCGGAGGAGGAGCGTGGCGAGGGCGGCTTTGCGCTGCCCCTTGAGATCGTCAACTCATCCAACATTACGCTCGCGAACCTGTTCATCTATCGCGTCATCAGCATGTTTCAGCCGTTCCCTCATGCTATTGAAATTGCGGACTCGAAGAATATCAAATTTCGAAACGTACACTCTTATAGCAACAGCAAGGTGTCATTCGACACGACGGTCCATGATCGAACTTACGACGTCGAGATCCGGCAACGTGAATTCGCGTGGCTCGATGTTTCTGGCGCTGAACCGTCGAAGGCTCGGCGCCAGTCGGCTGCCTCTCCCGTGGTCCAAGTCGGGGCTAAGGTTGAGCGCCTACGCACAGGCTTCTACAACATATCGGGTGGTGCCGTTGATCCTTCGGGCAACTATTACTTTGTGGACGCGCACTGGCAACGCATATATCGCTGGTCGCCTTCGGTGAAGCAGCTTTCGGTTGTTCGTGACAACGCGCTCGATCCGGCGAACCTCGCGTTCGATAAGTCCGGCAATCTGATCGTGACCTCCATGTCCGGCAACGGCACGGTTTATACCTTTAAGCCTGCCGCTACGGATTCCGAGATTACTTTACTCAAGCCACAGCCTGCACAGGCGCGATCTGGTGCGGTGGCGTATCTACCGGTCAGCGATTGGCACATCAACAAGTCCGCTTTGACGAAGCCTGCGAGTCACTTCGTGTCGCCGGACGAGACAACGTTCCTGCCGACGGGGCAGGATTTTCTGGACGGAGCGGTGAGCTACGGCATAAAAAGCAGCGGTCAGCTGCGTAGTTTCGGGTTGGCTCCTGTCGCGATCGGACAGTCTGCGTATGTCACCAACGAGTCGGCTCAGACAACGTGGGTCGGTACGGTCAGTCCCGACGGTGCTCTGATTGATATGAAGGTGTTCGCATATCGCGGGGGTGAAGGTGTCGCGGTTGACTCGCGCGGTAACGTCTACATAGCCGCCGGTCAGATCTACGTGTATGATCCGACAGGCAAGCAGATCGACACGATCAACGTGCCCGAACGTCCTACTCAGCTTTCATTCGGCGGCAAGGACTCTCGCATACTTTTCATTGCCGCGCGGACTTCGCTGTATTCAGTTAGGATGAAGAATCCGGGTCGGTATACTAATTAGATTCTGCGAGCCCTTAGAGTTTCCAAATGTTTCGCGTCTAGCGTGAAATGAAGCCTTACTCGGCTTCGGTTAATTTCCCCCTGAAACTTGTGACG
>QHXG01000218.1:0-200 GCA_003222845.1 Acidobacteriota bacterium
ATACTTGCCGGCCCTGAGTTCCCAGGGCTTCCCGCCAACCGCGAGGAGAACTGTCCCGCGTTCTCTGGTAGGAACACCGAGAGTTTGCATGTCGACTCGAATACCAAGGTAAGCGTCTCGTGGAATCACGCCCCATTGGGGACTCGGGATCGGTCCACTCATCGGCAAGCCCGAAGTGCTGACCGGTTTTCCGGACGAGT
>QHXG01000218.1:276-23155 GCA_003222845.1 Acidobacteriota bacterium
GGCATGCCGCAAGCCCGGTTTGAGATCCTCGAATTCGACTCGCAGTCGCCCGGAAAGCCCATTGACCGGTTCGGACCAGCCATTGACGACGGTTGTTTTAGTTGGCTCCTTTGACATGACCCTCACTAGCAAGTCGTCCCGTTAATGCGACGACAAAACGGTCCAGCTCCCCCCTTCTCGATCGTAGCGTTGCAGAAGAAGGTGGAGGTCGCGTGGTGGTTGGCGGTGAAACCCGCGGGAAAGGGAGTCCGGGGGCCGCCAGCCACGCTGAACTCCCAGGGGATCGCCCACAGAAAATCGGAAGTGCCACAGATTGGTATCCCAAGGACTGTCCTAGCCGGTCCTCTCCGTTCACTGACGATATTGTCCACTGGGGGGCTGACAGGCGTACCCGTGGTCGCGTTGCCTGCATGGCCAGGACCGAAGGTGTTGACCGGGTGCACGAAGCTGCCCTGGAAACCACCGGCGGGCGTCACAACACTTGCTACGGTGCCTTCGCCGAATACTACGCCTTGAAACGAGACGTTTTTGGGATCAACAAACACGTTGGCCTGAAAACCCGCTCCCCATGTGCCCGCCGGGATAGGCCCGGCTAGTGAGAAGCCCGGGGCCGTCCCGGCTACTGCAACCATGCGGACGGCGCTTGGTTCGACGATAGAAATCACGCGTGTGACAACGACGCTCCCGGCTGTAGCGCCCGAGGCGACGCGCAGTTCCAGGGTCACGGTGTCGGCCGCGGCCGGCGCTGTGTAGGTTGCCGTTCCGGCAGCGGTGACCGCGGTCAAGGCGCCGGTGCCTGACGCCAGAACCCACCGCAAACCACCGAAGTCGGCAGCAGGTCTGGGTGGGATCGAGAGAAAGTCGAGATGGATGACTTCGCCTACACCGAAACTGCTGAAGCTGCGACCGGCAAAGTTGTCCACCGGGGTTAGGATCCCGAAGACCAATGGGTTTGAAAAGAAACCCGCCGCACTGGTGCTGACGACTGCGTGCTGATTGGGAGCATTACTCGCCCCAAAGTCCGTCGATTCGCCATGAGCAACGATATCTATGTGGATAGGTGGGATGCCGAGTCGGATTAATTCGGCCTGCACCGCCTCGGCCCGAGCACAGGACAATTCCCAATTCGGCGCTTGATCGCCCAGCGTGCTGGCATAGCCGTGTACGAGGATATCGTCGGTACCTCCCGCTGCAGTCCAGGCAGCCACAAACGTCGTGAGTTGAACCGTGTGAGCCGGCGTGATTGTCGATGCGCCAACAGCAAACAACAGGTCCGTGCCCGCCGGGGCTCCCGGAGTGAGATCTGTTGGGCAGCGAAACCCAGGCGGAATCGCCGTCGGATCGCCCGCGCGCTGGATTACGTTCGAGGCCTGTGAGCCGGCCAAGGTGAGCGGTTGACTTCCCTCGCCCCGAATCTTTCGTTGCACAGCGCCTCCCTGTTGCACCACGTGAGCAAGCTCATGTGCCAGCAGTCGATTAGTCTTAGCCATGCCGGGAGCGTACTGGCCTGCTCCGAACGCGATGTGGTTGCCGACCGTAAAGGCCAGCGCATTCATATCGCTAGCCGATCGCGCGGCTGCTGAATTCGTATGGACCCGCACGTCGGCGAAGTCGTACCCGAAGCGCGGCTCCATGAATGCGCGGGTCGCTGAGTCAAGAGGTTGACCGGATGAGCCGAGTACTTCGTCGACGATTGGCGGAGCCTCGACAGGCGCATGCGAACTCGCATTGTATCGTTTGAGGCTTAGCCGCTTCTTCCGTTTGTCGCATCCGCAACCTTGACCCGATGACTTCCCGCAGGAGCATTTGCGTTGAACAGATTGGTTGCCTGAAGCAGAAGGATTAAGATTCGCGGCATGCGCCTCGGCAGGCATTCGCATCACCTCCTCGGCCACGCGATCGGCTTCCTGCTCGAAGGGATCGTTTGCTTTGCCGATCGTCAACTTTGCCTGGAGAATGCCCGGTAGCTCCAGCGCATCGGCTCGATGCCGATTCCCCGCGCCGACACGAACCCTCGGTTGCGGGCGAGCTCGGTCCGCACCCTGCGAGGGCTTGTTTGTTGTGCGATTTTTCTGTGCTGTGGCTTTCATAAAGTGATCACCCGATACTGCGTCCAATCCTGCCGGCGATTTCGCTTGCCATCTGTTCGACTGAACTCCCTGCGTTCGAATGTAGACGTATGTTCAGTGACGGAATCATTCGCGACCGCTGATCCCCGGCTAGCGTATGTCTTGCTAGACGCTCTGCGACGAGTTCACCGAGGTGTTGGGCCTGCTTGCGCGCCAACCCCGGCACGCGCAAACGCATTTCATTGATTTGCACTTTCGCTCTGCTCACGCCGCCTCCGCCATTGCTAGAATTTTGTCCCGGTCGCGCGGCCCGATCGCGCGGCCTTCTTTCGCTAATTCGCGATCCAATCCGATCAGCAAGTGACGGGCGTTAAGAGGTTGGTTGTCAGCCCGCGCCGCAAACAATCCCGCCAGCACCGCGAATTTGATTTGCGCAGGGGTTACCTCAGTCGCGGCGCTCAGCCGGTCAAAGGTGCCCGCCAGCGCTCGCGCACGTTTCGCGTCGGTTAAGGCCGTGACCAGTTTGATCCACAGGGTGCGCTGCAATCCGGCATCCGGTTTCGGGAATTCGACCAGGTAACGCAGCCGCCGCAGAAACGCCGCATCGATATTTGTTTTTAGATTCGTCGCAAGAATCGCGATGCCCGGATAACTCTCGATCGCTTGAAGCAGAAAAGCAGTATCGGTGTTGGCAAATCTATCTTGCGCGTCGCGGATCTCAGTTAACCGCCGGGCAAACAACGCATCAGCTTCATCGAAGAACAGCACCACGTCGTTTTCTGCGGCGACTCGAATCACCTGTTCTACGTTCTTCGGAGTCTCACCCACCCACTTGCTGACGAGCTGGGCCACGTTCACGCGACAGAGATCCTGTGTCAGTCGCGCGGCGATTACCTGCGCCGCCATCGTTTTCCCGGTACCTGATGGTCCGCTGAACAAAGCGACCAAACCCCGGCCCTGGGGAAACAGTCGTTGGGCCGCTTTCTGTTGCCAGAACTCGCCACGTTCCTCGGCTTCGAACGAGATTGCTTCCAGAAGTTGTTTGACTCCCTGCGGCAGCACCAGATCGTCCCAGTCAAAAGGGCATTCGAGAATTTGGGCCAGGTTTCCAAACCGCCTTCTCGCGCTGTCGCGCACCAGCAGAGCCGCTTCAGCTGGAGAGCTGGCGCCAAGTTGGATTGCACGAATAACATCCCCAGGCCACACGCGGTGATGCTCGGCTAATTTACGAAGCTCGGCTGGGGGCCATGTTCGCGCGTGCGGCGATGACTGTTGCCACAAGTGCTCGCCTGTCTTGGTCTCAGGCATTGGCAGGCGGACCACTCGATCTACCGCGCCGGTAACAGGAGCGGGCTCCAATCCAGGCTCACATAACACGAACTGAAGCGGGAACAATGGTTGACTTCCCGGCCACCGTTGACGCGACACCGCTTCACCAATCCATGACAACGCCGCAGTTTCCAGAAAGGCCTGACGTTGTGTATGTAAAAAGAACCGTTTCCAGTTCCCTTCGTCGCCGGCATCGGAATCTACCGCCAGAAGGGGCATCGTTAACTTCGCGGCAACCGCCGCAGCAAAATCACCTTTTCCTCCGCCACGAGGAGCCACGACGACGACGCGCACGCGCGTCTGCTCCACACTCCGGAAGGATTCTTGCGTCCATGTGGCAATCTCATCAATTGGCCATTCCGGCAGCGCCGATCCATTCGACTCAGCCATACCGACTGCACCAATCAGCACCTCGTCCAGCGAGCTCTTGCCGCGCAGCCAATCCTTGATTTGCGGATCGATGACCAAGGCCTGCGGTTCACCAACTCCCATATCGCGGCGTTGGATCAATTCCCATCGAAATATATTCATCTCGGGTGTCCACACGCTGGCGCGATCAACTCCCAGGAGTCGTGACGCGAGTTCCTCCGTCAAATAAGTTCTCCCTGAATGGTCCTGTAAGTATGCGCAGACCCGACTAAGTTGCGGATCGAAAGCCACCGCCGCACAAAGTCGCAGCAAGTCGATTTCTTCTGCGCCAAGACCAAACACTCGAGCCAGCCTTTGAAATCGTGAGTGGTCCAAAGCGTCCAACGCCTTCTTGACGTGCTCGGCCTCGGATTGCCACGCGCGAACCGTTGCTTGATTTCTCGACCATTCGGCCTCCGCATCAGGTGAGTCTTCATCTGCCAGAATTCCGGCAAGTTCTGCATGCGTAACGGTGGCTCTTCCATCAAGAGAGCCTTCGCTCAGCCAAAGGTGTTGCAGCCAGGCGCCGCGCCGACGTGCAAGCAAGCGAAACCATGCCAGCACGAGGTCAGACTCTTTATGTTCCGGCTGTGTATACTCTCGCGTTTCAGACTGACTCGCGCTTCGCGGCCGCGCTTGTGGTGCTCGCGCGTTCTTTGCCGGAGCCTTACGGCCACCCTTTCGCTTTATCGATTTGGCTCGCGCAGAACTCATGGCACCAACACCCATCGCGGAGAGTTCTCCGCTCCGTTTACAATCACTCTCAAAGGCAACGTCGCGCCTGAAGTGACCCCAGCCAGCGGAAATCGAAAGCGCAGTTGCGTGGGACTTGCGATTTCAAAATGTCCCGGAGTCAAAGCTGCGGTTGGCTCGAGCAAAATTGGTTCAGGTCCGACAAACACACGAATGCTGTCCGCACTAACGTCTGCATGTTGGAAGACGCCACCATTGATGGTCACGATCTGTTGTGGTCCGACGGCGACGGCAACGGCGTTGTAGGCCGGCGCCGTAATCGTCGGAGCGACGGTGAAAGGGACTTGATTGGATTCCTGCGCAAAGGCCCGCGTCGTGCCATCGGGCATGCTGCGAAATCGTGTGACTCGTGCTGAAGCGGAGTAGACACCGGGCACCACGTCCTTCGATCCGGCGGCGTCCTGAACCTGAGCGAGTATTGATGCAGACCCTGCCACCACTCCCCAGTCCGTGCCAACTTCCTGAGCTTCATCCCAACCTGTTTTTCTGATCAGCAGCGCGGTACTGTCGCCATTCAAGTCAGTGCCATCGAAATACAAGTTCTCGCCCGATGCTGCCTCTGCTGGTTGAACCTCCGCGGCGCGATCGGTTGCCTCACCCGGAAGCCGAAACGTCACCGTGCTCCGGCTCGTGTCCAGTCGCGGCGCCCCGTTAACAAAGATCTGCACCCCGTACCGCAGCACTCGTTGACCGCGAAGCTGAGGCCGGTCAGGCTCAAGCAAGGTGGTTGAGACTTCGTAATAGGCGGCGAGGCGAACGAATTGATTGCCGGCGGTCCAAAAGTTCGTTACCTCGTTGGGCGCAATGTTTCTGAGGTTAATTCGAACGACGTTGTCAGTTCCCTGTAGGGCCACCGGAAAAATAAGCGCACCGGCAATTTGTGTAGTGCGATCAATGCTGGGGAAGTCGTGGAGTGTCTTCAACGCCAAACCAAACAGACGTTGTGAGCGCAGAATCGCGCCGTCGGCATCACCCAGATCAGCGGCGTGTGAAACGAGTTGATATTGAAGCTGCAGACCCATCGGGGTGAATCGCACCGGTGGCTTGTCTTGATAAATCGGCGGCTGGTTCTTGAAGTGCGGATCCTCATTCGCTGAGTAGAGAAACATACTCAGTGCCTGATCGGTCGTTAGCTTGTCGCTGGAAGTGCCTGAGTAAGTAATCGTCGGCGGCGGCGGCAAAGGCGGGAAGAGTTCAGCCCACAATGGATCCACCCGCGCTTTCAACAAGCGAAGTAGAGTCGTAGTAACGAGTGATAAATCGAGTAACGACATGCGATCAGAATTGCCCCAGGCCAAAACGTCGACCCGTCGGCACTCCACTTCCTCTGCTTCTGGAGCCACGCACGACAATGCGCGGTGGTTGTGGCGGTGCAGCCGGCGGAGTCGGCGTTACTTCGACCGTTAGTTTGCCGATTACGAGCGAGGGCCCATCCGAGTCTGGAGCAGACGTCGGAGGCAGCCGCTGAACCGGTTCCAACCGATTGATCGGGTCGCGTTCGACTCTGCTAATCGAAGGTGGCGAGGTCTCGTTGGTGACTTTGTTTTCGTTCTCGGTTACCCGCTGCGGCTGAACGTCCAGCAGGTTATTCATAAAGGCATCTGCTTTGCGCAACAGCACTGCGTGCTCGCGCTGGAATTCGGAAATCCGTTCGTCGGGTGATTTGGTCCTGGCTTCTGACTCTTCCCGTGTGTCCTCCTTCGAATGAGGCACACTCAACCCAGGAGCCTGTGTCGGAGTCAACGCGGCGACTCGCGAGGAATCTGTGTCAGCAATGATTTCTCGTCGTGGATCCGTTAAGGATTGCGGTTCACGGGACGAAATGTTCTTAACGGTATGCTCGCTAAGAAGATTCTCTTGAGGTTGCTTCGGTTGAAGTGGGGGCGCCTCGGTTCCTGGTTCAGAAGAGATTCGGTTGTGAGTCTCGACCAGCGGACGCTTAGCTTCGATTCTCGAATTGTCAACTGGAGGAGTCAATGCAAAGCCGGCAGGCTCCGGCGCAGATTGTGGGCGTGTGCTTTTTGCGAAAGGGGGAAGTTGAGGCTGTTGGTGGGAACTGTCTTCGAAAGGATCAGACACTCTCGGCGCATACACGGCGGAAGCAGCCGGTACGTTTGCGAGTGTGGCGCGGTCGGCCAGTTTGGCGAAATAGCTTTTCATCGCTTAGAACGCGCATTACGTAACGTATTCGTTTTCGATCAGCTCGACGAACTGGCGTCTGTCGCTGCGACGAAGCGAAAGTATTTCGTCGAGCGACCACGAATAAGCCCTTGCCAGCCGATTGATCTCGGTGAGTAAACGGCGGCGTTCAGCCATAATCGCGCCCAGCACGTAGGTCTGGATATCAAACTGAATCGTGTGAACATGACCGCACTCGGCACATGGAGCCACGAGCTCCAAATCAAGCAACGGCGCCACTCGCTCGAGGAGCTCTTCAAAAGCGGTTCGTTCTTCTGACCAGTTGCTTTCTTGTGCACAACGCTTCAACAGCAACGACGCGACTGCGTCGGACGCGAGCCCAGCCAACTCGAGTTCGTCTCTGCCGGTTGGCAGGCGGAAGCGAACTCCAGTCGAGTTCTCAAAGCGACCTTCGCCCAACGACTGCCACTCGTCACCGGCCGTTCGCTCATCAACCGCTTTAATTACTCGTTGAAGCGAGAAATCGAGATCAAAGGGTTGCGCACATCGAGCACACTTCAGGGTGCTTTCAATCCGGTCACCAAACGCCTGTTTGTAGACCCGAGCCAAAAGCCGATCCCGATCCGAAACCACCAGGTCTGCGGCGTTGAGCCGGTTCGCTTCCTCGAGCGCGGAATCTTCCAGCAGCGAAGAGAGTAGATTGATCGCATTGGCAGTGTTCGTGCCCAGAACTCTGAACTCGTCATGGCCGGTTAGTTCACGCAACCGCGCGTTGAATCCCGACCCCACGAAACGCAATGGAATGCTCTCTGCAAACACGCGTTTCTACCTTAGCTTTGCTTGGGCTCAGATACGGCGACGTCGCGCTCCCAACCTTCGTTTTGCAGCACCATGTGCTCAATGGCGACGGCGTGAGCGTTCGCGTCGAGTTCAGGAAGTGCCTGATACTCGCTGACCCAGCACCGGTAGACCTTGTAAGCCTTGGCTACCACCGCCTGTTCATTGAGCAGCTCGATAATGATGTCCTTGCGAAACTTTTCGAGCGAAATCGCCGCATCGCCATCGGTGTTGTAGATAAGATTCGCCCAGGCCTCAAACTCCGGGTCGTGGGTCACGCCCCGTTCAAGTGTGATGGGTTCAAACTTCCAGATGCTCGGCGAAACCCGCGAAGTACTGGGATCACCGCCTTCACGATGGGTTACCGGCTCCGTGCTCCGCTTGAGCGCACTAATCTTGCTGACGCCGGCAACGTATCTGCCATCCCACTTGATCCGAAACTTCATGTTCTTGTAGGGATCGAAGCGGCTCGTGTTTACAGGAAACTGTGGTGCAGCCATGATTCATTCAGCTCCGGTTTGAAGTTTAGGTCTCGATCTGTCCAGCCATCTGTTGCAGGTACAGAATCACAAATTCAGCCGGCTTCAGCGGTGCGAATCCCACCCAAATGTTCACGATCCCAAGATTGCGATCGTTTTGAGTCGTGGTCTCGGTGTCGCACTTAACAAAGTAGGCGTCCTTTGGTTTTTGCCCCTGGAAAGCGCCTTGACGAAACAGGTTGTGCATAAAGGCACCGACGTTTAGCCGAATTTGAGCGTAGAGCGGTTCATCGTTGGGTTCAAAGACAACCCATTTCAGCCCGCGATAGAGGCTCTCCTCGATGAACAGGGCCAGCCGGCGAATCGGAATATATTTGTATTCGCTCGCAAAACCGTCATCACCGTCCATCGTGCGAGCGCCCCAATTGACAATTCCGTTCGGAAAGATTCGTATCGTGTTAACCGCGCGCGGATTCAAGACTCCGTTCTCACCATCCGAGAACCGCTGTTTGAGTCCGATCACCCCGCGCAGGTCTGCCTCGGTTCCCGCGGCAGCTTTCCAGACTCCGCGCGTGCTGTCCGTGCGCGCGCACAACCCGGCAATTGCTCCCGATGGACCGATGTTCTTCTTTAGTCCGTTCTCGTCAATCGTGATCTGCGGGAAGAAAACCGCGCTGTAGTCCTTAACCAAACCGGGTCGAAGCGCGTTGACTCCGGTCGAAGCAATCTGCGCATCGGTCCACGCGTCCGGAGGATCCATCAACAGAAAAGCGCGGCGGTTGCGACAGAAGACGCTCGCATTTGCATAAAGCGACTGCACCGAAACAGACGCGTCCGGCGTAAGCACCATCAGGTTGAATAAGTCTACTTCTTTGTCGATGATGCCGTAGGCGGTGTCGTAGTCCGCGGACGCGGGCTTCCCTCCATCACTGCCCGCGGTTGGCAGCGCTTGTCCAAGTCTGAAGTAGTGAACGTCTGGCGCGTTGAAAAGATTGGCAAACGCCGCCGGCGCCGCCACGATTGCTGGCGAAATGTAGTTGTCGTCGTAAATACCTCCCGGCTGAATACCCAGGCGGCTTCCCCACACCTCGGCTTTCCATGAAAACTTTTGAGTTAGTACAGGCGGAGTAAAGTTGTTAATTGCTTGCGCGATGAGTGCCAGTTTCTCGCGAACGCCGTCGCTATCGCCGTTTGGTGAACTGAGAAATGCGTCGACGACAACTCTAGCCCCGACAACCGTCTCGACACTGAGCGGAATCGGAACCGAAACCGGCGTGTTTGTGGCGTCAAGCGTTTGCAGTGTGACCGAGTTAACGGCAATCGCATTCGCACTGGCAAACGCGTTCAGTTGCGCCAACGTTACCATTGTCGAAACACCGGTTGGGGCTGGCCTGCGTACCGCGTGTCGCGACACCTCGATGCCACCCTGGGCGGTGCCCAACATTAGAGGCACTGCTAGATCGTCAGCCACCGGCGCAGATCGTATGAAGACGTCACCGGCTCCTCCTGAAGTGATTTGAACTCTGTTACCCAAGCCAACGACGCCCGCAACAAATGCCACCGCAACCGTTGTGGCCGCCATTCCCTCGGCAATGAATCTGTTATTGATCGCCGCTTGGATTCCCGCGGCGGTCGCCGGCGCACCCGTCAGATCAACCCGGATGTAACGGCTTCCATCGACGCTAATTTCAAACTTGTTGTTTGTGCCCAGCAACACTCCGAGGTTGGCCGCCGTCATCGATCGACCGCTAAGTGAAAAACCAGCCGCGGCGGGGCCCACGCCAAGGTCGGTTGCGTTCACCAATTTGGAGTTCTGAGTCAGGAAGTCCTGCGCGTAAGACGGCGAAGCCGGATCCATGCTCAAGCCTGACCATGTTTCGAGGTCTTTCTTTACGCGTGTGCCCGAAGAATCGAGTTCAAATCTGAAGATTTCGAGATTGAAAGTGACTTCAGGTTGAGCCCCAGAGTAAGTCACTACCGCGCGCAGATCGTTTCCGAGCACACCGGCGTCTTTGGCGGTTAGTCTCAGTGTTGCTACGCCCGCTTCATTCTGGAGAGTGATCGACGACTGCACTGCGCCGCTCGCGATCCTCATCACATAACAATCGGTGCCTCCATTCAGGAAGAAGAGTTTGACGAAACGAACAAGGTCGCCGCCCGCCGGATCCTCTCCGAATGCTCGCGCGTAGTCTGCATAACTGACACAGCGCACAGGTCTATTGATCGGCCCCTTCTTAGCCGTACCTATGAACATGCCTATCGAAGTGCCAACGCCGACAATTGTACGTACTCCACTGGGAACTTCCTGTACATAGACACCCGGATAACTAAGCGCAGGCGTTACCATTGACGTTCCTCCTCATTAGCATTAATCGCGGACTTGGCGAAGAACCAGAGCGGTTGTTCAGTCTGCCCAAAACCACTTTCAACTTTCGATTCGCTGCGGGACCTTTCAACGTATCAAGTCAACGTATCAAGGCTTTTCCAGAAAACTTCTTATCTCCGGAAGCCGGCTTTCGTTCAGCGAGTAGATCGTTTCGGCCTGTGGTGAGCGACGGCCGATCAACCAACCTCTGGACACGAGCGATTCGAGTCTCTCCTCGATGTTCCGTTTTCCTTCCCTAAGCGCGCCCGGCGACAACCACCATTTCTCAATCCCGCGTCTCGTGTCCTTCGCGCCGGGATGGCCAACCACGTAGCGGAGAATTTCCACGATAAATTCATCACGCAGCATTTCGTCTGGGTCGAGGCTGGTCCCGTTGCGCATCAATACAAGACCCCGCGGCGCGTTTACGCGCGCTCTGCGCTGCAAGGTCGATACCAAAGTGGACCAGACGATTTTGCTGAGGGTTTTGAGATCGACGCCCGGGCGGGTGCGGCTTTGTTCCCGCTCCTCGTTCTTGACAAGCTGTAAACCGGCCCGCTTTCAGGCGAGAAAGTGCACGCGGGCAGTTGCCCGCAGCAGACGCGGCGGTTTGCCCGCACTGTTCAGGAGCTCTGGTTGGTTGCGGAGGTTAATTTCTTGAAAGACTTGCGGTTTAGGGCGTGCTTGGTCATCAGGCGTTGAAACGAACGCCGATCTTTGCCCGCGGCCTTCGCGGCTCGAGAAATATTTCCCGCGTGAGCTGTGAGGAGATTGGCCAGAAAGTTTCGCTCGAACTGACCAATCGCAAGGGATTTCCTGAGGCGGAACAGCTCGGGCTGAGATTCGATCTCTCGATTGGCGTGGGGTAATTCGAGATCATCCGGGACCACCACGTCGGAAGCCTGCAAAACGATGGCGCGTTGCATAACACTCTCCAGTTCGCGCACGTTGCCGGGCCAGGAATAGTTCGCCAGTTTCTTGATCGCGCCTTCGGAGAGTCGCGGTGTATTCCGATCATGCTCTTTGGCGTAGACAGCCAGAAAGTGCCCGGCCAGGGTGAGCACATCGCCGCCACGATCACGCAGCGGTGGGATTGTGAGCGACAGCACATTTAGTCGATAGTGTAGATCTTCCCGGAAAAGTTTGCGTTCGACACAACCATACAGATCCGTATTCGTGGCCGCGATGACGCGCACGTCGGCCAACAGCGCTCGCGACGAGCCAAGTGGGCGATACTCGCCACTCTGAAGAAAACGGAGAAGTTTGATTTGCGCCGCGGGTGACAACGTGTCAACTTCATCAAGGAACAGAGTTCCGGTTTCGGCCTCGGCGATTAAACCGTTTTCAGCCGTCGCAGCATTTGTATAGGCTCCCTTAAGGTGACCAAAAAGCTCGTTCTCAAATAATTCATCGGGCAAGGCGCCGCAGTTCATGGGAATGAAAGGCTTGCCCCTTCTGGCGCTCTGATAATGAATTGCCCTCGCCAGCAACTCCTTGCCGCTGCCGGTCTCCCCAGAGATGATTACTGGCGCCTTGGACTGGGCCAGAAAGCCCACCTTTGCCAACACCTGCAGAAAAGCTTCGCTCTCACCTACCAGGAGGTCGGGATCTCGTAGATTTTCGCCGTCCACGGAAATAGACCGTGCAACGGACCGCTTTCTTTTGAGCAGACGTCTGATCCGAAACAGGAATTCGTTCTCTTCATAAGGACAGATCACAAAATCATCGACGTCAATTAGCGCGGGCGGTATCTTCTCCCTCGATTGGCCGCGCTGGCCACAGAGAACAGCGAACGTATGGGCCGAGGCCCACGCCCGTTTGCAGAACTGCATCCCATACCTGGCCCAGTCCTGAAAAAGAAAGCGCGGCAATATCAGATCGGGAACCAGATTCGGATCAGACCGGGCACTCTCGACTGAAGTTTCTCGAACGTAGTCGAAGGTCTGCGCTCGGTCAAGCAACGTGATCAGAGAGCCACACGTCTCGGAGCAAGGGACAAAATCATTTCCGTTTACGATTAATGCACTCCGCACAGTTGACATCCAATCTGACGTGTACAGCCGGCCCGTTGTTTTATTCTGTCGCGGGTCCAACTAATTGACCCAGTCGCCAAGGATGTAACCGAATCGGCTTGCCTTTGTCTTTGAGGCGTTTTGAGAAAGACCCGGACTTGCAACTACAGCCTACCTTCGCGAGTTAGTGAGTGATCCTCACCTCTCGAGTGAAAACGCTACGGGAAAGAGCAATTGGATATGTATTAAGTCCCAAGCAGGCTATCCGCGCAGGTATGTGGCTGTCAATGCGGAAAGTTGCAACCCTAGCACAATTCTTGGCGCAAAGTGTTCGCCGCATGTTCGCCGCAGGTGGGGACGGCGGGACAATCTGGGGGCTTGAATGATCACAACCTTCAGCTTTGTCTGGTGCGCGCGGTATCTCGAACAAATCAAATTTCTCCGGTGGATATTGCGGGCGCAGAATTCGCGCGCGACGAACGACATGATGCCCTCGCTTACTCATGAGGCGCGCGAGCGGATTGCGAAAGCTCTCAAGTCCACCGGTTCAACGGTTCTATGAAATATCAAAGACGGATCGAAGCGCAGACGCGGACACTTACAACTTCTGTCTGATCAGCGCCGGCTTAACCGATCCGTTTCCAGGCTAGAGAGGCGTCGCACCAAATAAGAATTCAGTGAGCCTTAATTGTTTCCAGGCAATCTTTTTGTGATGGCTCGTACGTATATTAGGTCTGACGTTCAGAATTAATTTGCGTTGCTGCCCGAACCGCCTACAGTTACGGATGTGAATCTGCTCCACGCCATCGCCCTCAGGGACGAGCAGGCGTTAGCCTCGCTTTACGATCGTTACCGGCTAATCCTGTTCGGCCTGCTCATCCGTATATTAAATAGCCGCGAAGAGGCGGAGGATGTATTGCAGGAAGTGTTTCTGCAAGTGTGGAGGCGAGCTGCCGATTTCGATGAGCGGCGCGGGCGTGCCTTCACCTGGCTGATCACGTTAGCTCGCAGCCGCGCAATCGATCGTTTACGCCAGCTTGGATCGCGCGAACGCCTGGCTCTCTCGGCCATCGATTTCGTCGGCGACGTAGCTTCCAGCCCAGTTCGGGACGCTCTTAGATCAGAGCAGCGACAGATTGTTGCCGGAGCCTTGGCGGAACTTTCGGAAGAGCAGCGAAGGGCTTTGACGTTAGCCTACTTTGAAGGACTAACTCAAACGGAAATCGCGGCCCGTCTTAGCTCGCCGTTGGGAACAGTTAAGACGCGCATGCGCTCCGGAATGATCAAGTTGCGCGAGCTGCTGAGTCAAAGGTTGGAGAGTCGAGCATTTTGACGGGCAACGAATTCGTTATGATCGAGAATTAGATGACACATCAAGATTACCAGGAGATGCTTGCCCTGCACGCGCTTGCGGCTCTCGATCAAGCCGATCTGCGAGTTATGCAAGAGCATTTGGCGACGTGCGCAGAGTGTCGAGCTGATCTCGATGGCTGGCGAGATACGGCAGGCGCTTTGGCTTATGTCGCGGAGCCGTTTGAGCCTTCGCCGCAGGTGCGTGATCGCATTCTCGAAAGTGTCCGGGCAGAGAGCAGCCACGCAAGGGTGCCCGCGAACGTGATCCACCTGAAGCCAACGTCACCGCGCCGATTGAGCCTGTTCCCGAGATTTGCGGCAATCGCCGCTCTGCTGATCTTCGTGACGTTGATCGTTGGTCTGGTAATTCTTTGGCAGCAGAATCGCACGGCGAGAACTGAACTGGCGCGCTTGTCAGCTCAGAACGAAGAAGTTCGCAGAGCGCGCGAGCGAGATCAGAAGCTGCTCGAGTTGCTCAGCTCCCCGGGAACGCGTATAGCCCAGCTTGCGGGCACCAAAGATGCGCCGGCTGCGCACGCAATTCTGGCGTATGATCCCAAGTCAGGCCGCGCCATTCTTATGACCGATGGACTGCCGCCGGCGCCTGCCGGAAAGGCCTATCAACTGTGGTTCATCGTTGGCGGCCTGCCTTTGCCGGGAGTGGTCTTTGCGACTGATGCCGGCGGCAAAGCACTGTCCGCCAATCAAGTACCAGCCGAGGCTCTTCAGACGGCGGTTTTTGCCGTCACCCAGGAAACGGCAAGCGGCGCCCGGACGCCCACCGGTCCAATTCTGCTGCGCAGCATGTCATAGACCAGGGGACTGGACTAAGCTCAACCTGTGAAACGTAACAGGCCGCTTGCAAGGCCGGTAACATAGGCGTACCAAAAACCAAACGCCACGCTCAGTCCACCTGCCAGCATCTGTAGTCGGTAGTGAATTCCTCCCAGCTTGCGTGCGCCCAGAACAAATGGGAGCCCCACCAGCGCGGACATCAGCAGCATTCCGAGAATCGATCCGATTCCGAAGACCGCTAAGTAGAGCAGACCGAGCAGGGGCGAACCAATCTGTGTCAGCACCAGAAGCGTCAGAGCGGCAGAGCCGGCGAGTCCGTGCACGGCGCCCACAATCGTCGGTTTTATTCCGATGCGCGCGACGCGGTGCGTATGTTTCGCTGCCATTGCAGTTGTCTTGTCTGCAGTTTCGTGAAAGTGAATGTGCGAATGGATGAACATCCCGTGGCCATGACGATGCGCGTGAAGGTCGGAGCGGCGATTGAGTGCTCTTCGAAAGGTGATGACACCCAGAACAATAATCATCAGCGCCACACCGAATTCCAGCCAACCAGCCACGCGTTGCGGGATAGCAACTCTCAGCGCCAGCACAATCGTGCCAACGACCACCAGGGACGCTGTGTGACCAGCTCCCCAAAGGCCGCCGACGATCGCCGCACGGGCCAACTTTTTGTGTTCGCTTACAATTGCCGAAACTGCCACGATGTGATCAGCTTCGGTAGCGTGCTTAAGCCCGTAGATAAGCCCGAGCCCAAGCAGGCCCACAACGCCGATTGATGCAAATGAAGGCGCGGCGGCCGCTGCGTTAACTCGCGCTATCACCGCAGCGCCGGCTGACCAGAGATTGATTCCTGCGGCCGATAGCGCTTCCTGACAAATCAGCAGGCCCGCGCCGGTAACGACCAGGGCGCTCGCGATCGGCAGGACTCTGCTCAACCTTCCCAAGGCCCGGGACGATTTCACCAATCGTTTGGCGTAAACAAATATCAGCCCAATTGCGGTCAACACGCTCGCAAGGCCAACGCTGAATGCCAGCACAAGCAGCAAGCCGTAGCCAACGCGATGAAGCGAGATTGCCGCCAACAACACAACCAGCGCTGAGGGACACGGAAGAATTCCCCCGGACACGCCCAAGGCCAGCAAACTCTTCCAAGTGATCGGCGAACCATCAGCACCGGGAGGCAAGTGCGAATGCAGGCGGCCGCCGTGGGAATGCGGCAGACTCGGGTCCATTCCGTGGTGATCATCGTCATGAGCAGAAGCATCAGGTCCGTGGCTATGTCCGTTATGAGTGTGCGTGCCGGGGCGCAGAACTCTACGCAGACGCCGCAGGAACAAACTCAAACCGATTCCAACGACGATTCCCCCCGAGACCAAACTGAGTATCGGAAACAGTTTTTCGGGCACGACGTATTCCGAAGCCAGCAACGTAACCAAGCCTAACGCAAATACTCCCGCGGTATGAGTGATCGTCACGGTTAATCCCAGGAATGCCGCGTGACGAGCAGTGCCACGCGACCCGACGAGATACGCGCCTACCACCGTTTTGCCATGACCGGGTGAAAGCGCGTGCACGGCGCCAAGCACGACGGCAACCAGCAGACCGACCAGTACCAGTCCCGGAGTCAGTCTGGGCACGGCGATAAGTTCGGCCAGACGATCGCGCGCCGGCGTTTGCGCTATCCGACCGTCGCGCGACATTAAGGGCCGCGCGCCTGCCGGAATCGAGCCACTGGAAAACGAAAGCTGCGCAGTTCGTTCGTCAAGCGGAGCAGTCAGCATGCCCGACGGATATGCTCTCAGCTCGTCGCTTACGCCATTTCCGAATGCAGAGCTATTGAAAATCTTGATTCCTGAGAGCGGCCTCGCGACGATCTCGCGCCAGCCGATGCGGTCAGCATAATTGGTGTCTTCGAATTTGAGTTCGCGCACCTGGGCGATACTAATGGCTGAGAATTGACCGGCGAGATCGAATTCGATTCGCAGGGTCTTGAGTCCGCCCGCTCCCGCCGGAAGACTCACCTGCTTCGCGAAGACCGTCAACGGAATGCGACGGCCATCAACGAGCAAAGATATTTGCCGGGCTAACTGATCCGCGATGCGATTAGCATATTCGCCAAGCTCTGCGATCGAGGCGTTGCCATCCCCATCAGTGTCGATCTGTTGCAACTCCTGAAACGTAGGAATCTCGGCCATGTCGATTACGCCGTGGATCTTGACAGAGTCGTTAGCCAACTCAATTCGCGTGAAATGGTTGACGGTAAAGTTGCCCAGCGGATGAGCTGAAGCCGCAGACGATCCCAGAATCAGAACGGCGGCAATAAGTGCTGAGAGGGCTAGTCGCTCACAAACTGAAAACCAATTGTGGTGTCTCATGATGCTCCAGTCACCCTCCTGTTTTCGTGCTCGCCGAGAATTCACCTCGACTAGATCGGCTCGCGACAGTTTCAAGCTGCGCAATCCTTTGCCTGGCAACATCAGCATGCAGAATGTCAAACGACGGATCCGTGTCGAGGGCTAACTTCAGAAACTTTGTAGCCCGGCCGCGATCGCCGAGTGCGTCATAGATCATTCCCGCATGATAGAAGAGGCGCGCGTCCCGGGTGCCCAGTCGCTTAGCTTGCTCAATTGATTCCCGCGCTTCGGCGAACTGACCCTTCTTGTAAAGACACCATGCGAGCGCATCGAAGGTATAAATGTCTTTGCGCACGTCGCGTTCCTGGATCATGATCTGCAACGCTTCATCAAGTTTCGTGTCGTGGTCAGCCCAGAAGAGGGCCAATTGTCGCGAGTAAGTAGCGCCGGCGGCGCTGGTGCGCTCGATAAACTCGACCAGATCGTACTGTCGCTGCGCGTCATTGGTTCGTCCGAGCCGGTTGTAGAGGTCGCCCAGGGCGATGGCGTAGTCGGGTAGCGGCACGCGTTGCTGTGCCTGGCGGTAGAATTCGACCGCAGCTTCGAGATCACCGGCGCCGGTTCGCGCTCGCCCTTTGGCGGCCAGCGCCAGATGATAGCCCGGAAGGATCTTCAGAGCGATATCAAACTCTCGCTCTGCTTCAATTCTCTGGCCGGCGCTCATGAGTTCCACACCGAGATGAACTCGATACCAACTGGCGTTCTCTGGATTAGCTGGGTTCGCTGCTTTTACCGCGACGCGCATGGCTGCGATTGCTCCCGCTAGATCTCCATGCAGCGCTCGCAGATAAGCAACGCGGGAATAAGCCGCAGCGTCCGGCCTCAAATTCATCATCTTCTGAGCGGACTTTATTGCTTCCTCGTAGTCACCAAGCTCTACCAGCGCGTCAGTCATGACGCCGTAAAGTTCGGCGCTCTCCGGACCCGAAGCTTGCATCCTTTTGGCTTCTTCCAGGGCTTGGCGGAAACGGTGATAGGTTAAAAGCAGCGTTGCGTGCATGGTGAGTGTCAACCGATCGTCCGGACTCAGTTTGAGCGAACGATCAAGAGCAGTTTCCGCTCGGGCATTAAATCCAAAGTCGCCGGTCTCGCGGGCTTTTTGCATGTAAGCGGCAGCCAGCAGGTTATATCCTTCGGCAAGCGATGGAAGCTGCTTGATTCTTGCTTCAGCGAGTTGAATCTGACGGTCGGCTTGCGTAGCGCGCGCCGGGAGCGGTTGCGCGGCAAGGGCTGAATCCGGATGGCCTTTGCGATGCGACAGCGCTTGAATGCCGGCGAATGTGGATAAGACAGCGAGAGTTACGGCCGCTATTGTCAGGAAAAGTTTTGAGCGCATTGGTTTTTCCAATCCTGTGAATTACGAACTAAAGCAGGCAGGGTGAAGACCGGTTCGATCTTCACCCTGTCTCCTGAGTGGCTACTGCCTGCCCGAGTGCGGTAGCCCTACGTAAGGAAAATTCGGAAGGTATGGCACGTCGTTGTGATCCACACCGTCTCCCAGTTCATTGTTCGGAGCTTTGTTGGTGTCCGGGGTAAAAGGAGTGCCGCCGGCAACCGCGCGCAGAGCGATGTCTGTGACGTCATCGCCGACGCGACGGCCGTTGGGAAACCCGGCCACGTCGCCACCGAGAAGTCCGAGGTTGTTCTGCTTATCGAACGCCGTTGGCGGAATCGCCACGTTAAGTCGCAGCATTTCGTGCGGCTTGCCGTCCGACAAGAAAGTGTTGTAGCTAGGCGCTCCCGGTACCGCACCCGCAGGAATGCCGGTAGCGAAGATTGCTACCAGGTCCTTACGCGGAGCTGGCGGGATGTCGATCTTAAAGACCGCCTGCATCAAGTGAGCAAGCTGCACGTCAAGCACAAAGGGCGCCGCAACCGCGTCGTCCTTAGGAGACAGACCACTGAATGCGTCCTTTAGTTTGAGGGGAATAACTACTTCGTTGACCAATGGATTGCCGAGACGCGAAACTTGCTTCATCTCGCTATTCATGTTGTCGCCTTGCGATCTGATCACCGACGTCGTGCCACGACTCGCTGTGGTCCAAGCGCCGATCACCGCTTTCGCATCAGTCGAATCGGTTGGCACTTTGCCGTCTCGAGTTAGATCCTTAATCGGCACTTCAAGCGCGATACTGTGAACATTGAGACCGGCCAGGTAATCGTAACCACCGGTACGAGTGATGGAACGCAGGTTCAGCGTGTCAAAGATCGATCCCAAATCGATGAAGAACGGATCATCGCGAGGACCGACAAAGACGCGGCCGCCACCCGGCAGGGAATACACAGCTTGTTTCGCCAGCGCCTCGTAGTTTGGCGTGGTGCGAACTCCGATGTTTGCCGGCGGCACTAACAACCCATCGGCAAGTACCTTGCTCTTGCCCTTTTCGACCCGGGTGACACTGTAGCTCTGCATGATGTTGTAATCAGGATCGTCAAGCGAAGCGATCCCAATGCCGCCTTTCCCGGTTAGAACCTTGTTCGGCGCGGACATATCAAGAACGATGTCCGGATTTACGATCTTGTTGGTGAAACGAAATTGATAGGTGATGTCTTCAACGCCGTCGCCGGTGTTGTCAATTTTGATCTCGTACAGCGCGGTGGTATCGAGCTGATAGTAATTAGGGCCAGCCGGCGGGAGTTCGCCCGGGATGTAGTCGGCAATCATGGTCACGAATCCTTCGCGCCCTTGCTCGTAGCTGCGGAACGCAAAGAAGTCGGTGCTGTCAACTGTGGGGTCCATGGCCAGCAGCGGCGCCTCGCGGTGACTCGCAGCTTGGGACGGACCAGGTACGCCGGTGACCAGTAAAGCTGTTGCCACCAGACAACAGGCAACTGCGGCGCCTAACGTTCGAGAGAGATTCTTTCGCATAACATATATCCTTTCTTGTTTGGGTTTAGCTTTCTTACAATTCTTACGCTTGATGCCATCACCGGTATTGCATTCCAACTCTTACGTCAGCCTCGCTCTACCTCGTGAATCACCAAACGCTTTTCCGGAAACCTAATACGAAGCGCGATGTCAGTTCGGATTGGTTTGATAGGTATCTTTGGTTTCACTCACTGAAAACAATTACGAAGCAAGCCGTGAGTTTGGATTTATAATGATTGAGATGGATCAGGAGAGTTGCCGCAATCTCGAAAGGGCATTGTCACACGAATGGCTCGAGACGAATGGCATCGGCGGCTTTTCGTCGTCGACGATAACAGGTCTGAACACGCGGCGTTATCACGGTTTGCTGACCGCGGCGACGAAGCCGCCAGTGGGCCGTCTGGTCTTGCTTTCGAAGTTGGAAGAGACGTTGATTATCGATGGGCGGCGCTACGAACTCTCAGCGAATCAATATCCTGGGGCTGTTCATCCGCAGGGATTTAACTATCAAACTGGCTTCAGTCTCGATCCGTTTCCAGTCTTCACCTACGAAGTTGAAGGAGTGCGGCTAGAGAAGTCTGTGTTCATGGTGCAGGGCGAGAATACGACGGTTGTTCAATACGAAATTCGCGAAGCGGGGTCGCAAGCTGACAGCTTGCGCTACAGTCTTGAGATTCGTCCGTTGATCGCATTTCGCGATTATCACAGCACCACTCACGAGAATGGCGCATTGAATCCAAGACTGGAAACTAAAGACGGATTAACGACTCTCAAGCCTTACAGTGATCTGCCGGCGCTGCATCTTGCGCACGACCCGGCCGAGATCGACACGAACGGCTTCTGGTTCCGCAACTTTCAATATGCGGTCGAGCAGGAGCGCGGTCTCGACTTTGCCGAAGATCTCTTCAGCCCATGTGCTTTCAATTTTGATCTGACTGCAAGCTCAAAAGTCAGCCTGATTGCTTCAACCGAACGCCGCGATGTCCGCCAGGCCGATGCTTATCGAAAAGCAGAGTTAGAGCGACGAAACCTACTGGACGGAAGGTCCGCGCACGCCGAAGCAAATCAACTCGTCAAAACGCTCACCACAGCCGCCGATCAGTTTATCGTTGCGCGCGAGCGCGGTAAGACTGTGATCGCCGGCTATCACTGGTTCAGTGATTGGGGACGCGACACGATGATTGCTGTGCCCGGTCTAACCCTAGCAACCGGTCACGCCGAGATTGCCAGGAGCATCCTCGCGGAGTTCGCCAATCATGTCGATCAGGGTATGTTGCCGAATCGCTTTCCGGACACGGGCGAAACTCCCGAATACAACACGGTCGATGCGACGCTCTGGGTCTTTGAAGCCGTGCGCTCGCTCTTGCAATACACGAATGACTACGAATTCGTCCGGGCAAATCTTTATGCCGTGCTCGCCGACATTATCGACTGGCATGTGAAGGGCACGCGCTACAACATTCACGTTGATGATGACGGCTTGCTTTACTCGGGCGAGCCCGGCGTGCAACTTACCTGGATGGATGCGAAAGTCGGCGACTGGGTGGTCACACCGAGAGAGGGCAAACCCGTGGAGATCCAGGCCCTTTGGTACAACGCCTTGCGCGTGATGGAACATCTCGCCGGCAAGTTCAAAGAGACAATGGCCAAGAAGAACTATGCCGCCAGGGCCGACAAAGCGCGCGCCAGCTTTAACAAGATGTTTTGGAATGAAGAAGTCGGCTGTCTTTATGATGTAGTCAACGGTGACGCGCGCGACGGCTCGATCAGGCCGAATCAAATCCTTGCGATCAGCCTGACCAATTCGATGGTTTCAAAAGCGCGAGCCAAAGGCATTCTGGGAATGGTCCAGCGTGAGTTGCTGACTCCGCGCGGATTGCGCACGCTTTCGCCGAGAGATCCGAACTACGTTGGCCGGTATAAAGGCGATCCGCGCAGTCGCGACGGCGCTTATCATCAGGGCACGGTCTGGCCTTGGTTGATGGGACCGTACATCACCGCATACGTGAAAACGTTTGGTGAGAAGGCCGGGCGAAAGTTTGCGATCGAATGGTTGGCAGATTTTCAGGATCATCTCAACGAAGCATGCCTGGGCCAGGTCTCGGAAATCTTCGATGGGGATGCACCACACACTCCGCGTGGATGTGTTGCGCAGGCGTGGAGCGTCGCCGAACTCTTACGCGCGGCCGCGGAAGACGTCTATAAATCTTTGAATAAGTGATCTCGGGCCGACTATTATTTTGCTGCCGGTCGAACTGTCGCCATAATGCCCAACTCAAATCAATCCGCAACTGCTAACGAAACATCGCCTTTTTATGTGGCATTGGAGCAAGCACTAAGTCGGCACGGGACAAAGGTCGACGTCATCTGCCCACCCGATGATCACGTAGCTCGCCGCGTGCTGCACGACTACGGAGCAATGTTCATAGCCGACGATAGCGTAGCGCCGCCTCCGGTCTGCGTATTCTCGAACGAGGAACAGGTCTCAGGTTTTCAAAAAGCAGCCGGGTGCGCGGCGGCCACGATCGATGATTCGGTTATTGAATTGCAGCCGGCAGCGATGGGTGCGCTGTTGAGTGCGCGCGAGGCAGCGCTGAGCGAAGGACTGAATATCACACCCCGCGATGGCGCCGAGGCCGCGCGCCGAAACTATGCCGACACGGTGCGTTTATGGAACTCGCGTTTTCTGCCGGCGCTCGATCACTGGCTGGAAGCTGGGCGGCTGACCCAATCACAAACTGACGTCTTGCGTTCTCTGCCCATCCACGAACAGGCGCCGGCAGTGCTGGAACTTGAGAAAGAAGGAATATTTTTCAGCAAAGATTTTTCGAAATCAGTGCTGTATTCAATCGCCGCTCCAGGCGCCTCGCAACACATCGCGATGCTGGCATTCGACGCGAATGAATTTCAGGATCGGCGAGTGCGCGAGATTCTCGCCCATCATGGTTGGTTTCAAACCGTGCTAAGCGATCTGCCGCATTTCACCTTTCTTGGCTTGGGAGAGGCAGCGCTGCCGGACCGCGGTTTGAAGAGGACCGAAGTGTATGAGCAAACATT
>QHXG01000504.1:0-1451 GCA_003222845.1 Acidobacteriota bacterium
CGGCGTTCGGCGTCTACCACTGAAGGAGACTAACGTGATTGCAGTTCGCCCCTTGCGCTGGACCGATGATCGGGCGGCGTTGCTCGCGCTCGACACGTCGTTCACGACCGATCGCATATTTCGCCTGGAGAGAACCGACAACGGCGTCACGCTTGACGAGGTGGCAGCCGAGCCGCCGATCTATAAGTCGTATTCGTTGGCCGGCGCGACCGACGTCATCGCAGGCCACGACTGGGTCCAGGTCGCCGAATATGACGACGGATTTGCCGGCGTCGCGTCCATGACGATCGAGACGTGGAATCGGCGGGCAGTGTTGCAGCACTTGTATGTGACGCGCGAGGCTCGGAGGATCGGGGTTGGGAGGGCGCTCGTTACGGCTGCGATGGAGGCAGCGCAGGATCGGAACGCACGGTGCGTGTGGGTTGAGACACAGACGATCAACTACGGGGCCGTGCGGTTCTACCGAAGTATGGGCTTTGCTTGGTGCGGGTTCGACATATCGCTGTATGATCCGGGCGATGCGGGCGTTGACGAGGTCGCGTTGTTCTTTTCTCGAGACCTACTGTAACGCGGTCCGCGCAAAACGACGACGCCGAACAATTCGGTGGACGCGAGCGGTGGGAGCGTGTTTCTCAACTTGCTTTGGTGCGGCGGAGGGTGCTTTGATTCGCGCCGCCGCGTCAACTCAAACGTTAGACGGCACCAGATCGGAACATTACGCACCGAGGTCGATGATGGAAGCGCCACAACTTCTTGCCCTCCAGTTCACGCTGAGCCTCCTTGGGTACGCGGCGCTGGGGTTCTGGTTTGTCCGGCCCTGGCTCCAGACGAAGCCGCGCGCCACGGCGCTCGCCATCCTCGTCGTCCCACAGACGTTTCGATTCATCGGCGTCACCTTGCTCGTTCCGGGGGGCCGGGGCTTCCGGAGGCATTCGCCCGCTACACCGCCATCGGGGACATGGTCATAACGGTTCTCGCTTGGCTGGCTCTCATCGCGCTTCGAGCGGGCTGGCGGTTTGCGATCCCCGCGGTCTGGCTGTTCAATCTCGTGGGGCTGGGTGACCTGCTTCTCAATCTCGGTCACGGAGTTCGCCTGCAGGTGGCGTCTCAGCTTGGCGCCGCGTGGTTCGGTCCTGCCTTCATCGTGCCGGGCATGCTTGTCATTCACGTTCTCGTCTTCGTCTTTCTGGTGCGGAGTAAGGCGGGTGCTGTCTAACGTATTCGTTGGACCGGAGTGCGGGGAGCGTGTTTCGCAACTTGATTGATTGAATCCAAGACTGGACGTAATCGCCGCGCCCGGTTAACTCTACGTTATGCGGCGGAATTCACCTCGGCATTTACAAGGACTGACACACTACATGATCGCTCTCTCGATGGCGCCGCCGATTCCTCCTCATGTTCAGGCTTACCTTGAGGCGCTCGTTCGGGAGTGCCTAGACAGCCGAACGGGG
>QHXG01000504.1:1481-5297 GCA_003222845.1 Acidobacteriota bacterium
GGCGGCTTCTCACCTATAGCTTCAGACGTGGACTTGATCCTGGTCGTCCCGGACGGCACCAGCGGGGAAGACAAGCGTCGGCTGCGCGAGGCCGTCGAGTGCCTCGAGGCAATACACGGCTTCCGCAAGAACTCTGACCGTCCGCAGGGGCCGCTCGAGACATTCGTCGAGAAGGCCACCGCCAACGTACGCTCGTTCTTCATCTGCACCTGTAGCGACCTTCTATCCGGGCGCGTGGAGCGGATCCTCGACCTGCGCCTGTTGCAGGCGGTGTTTGTGGATCGCGTCGTAATCCCTAGCATAGTGACCTCGGCAGTGACGGTTTGGGGGGAGGATCTGCTTTCGCAAATCCCGATGTCGCCGATTCGCCGCTTTGATGTTTTTAAGGCGTTCCACGGGCTCTTCTGCCAGGCACTGCTGAGCATCGCTGTGTTCGCCGTGCTGCCCGGGGCGACCAAGTACGCGATGGGAGTGCTAAAGCGATCGTTACACAACTGCTTCTTCTGCTATCACGGCCGCCGGGCTACTCTTGAGGAGGAGGTCGGCTTCTTCCAGCGGCGACTTGGGCCGAGCCGCACCCTGGAGCAGTTGCTGGCTCTACGCGATGAGTACCGGTGTTCGTTTGCTTTCGTGATCCGCTGCCTGCCGACCTTGGTGCGGCTGCACCTGCGGACGGCTTTTGACAACCGCTTCCCACGTGAGATCCTCAAAAGCGGGTGAACTTGTGCTAGAAAGAATGGCCCGTAGGATTAAATGTATATTAATCGGATTAGGGAGCTAGAGATGACAAGTACACAAGGTGAGCTTTTATCCGCATTAGTCTTCGCAGCAAACGCGATCACTGATGAAACACTGGCGGGCTTCGGCGATTTAACCGCACAACAGCTTAACTGGAAACCAAGCGCAGAGCAGTGGAGCGTCGCCCAGTGCTTTGATCATCTCGTGACGGCCAATGAAGCCTTTTTCCCGATTTTCGAGAAGGTCCTAAGCGGAAAGAAAGAGAACACCTTTTGGGAGAGCCTACCATGGCTTCCTGCCTTTTGGGGAAAGATGCTAATTAAGGCCGTCGCTCCTGAATCCACACGTAAGCTGAAAGCCCCAAAGATCTTTCATCCATCAAGCAGCAGTGTTGATGGGGCTATCATCCGCCGATTCATTGAGCAACAGAATCAGGTAATCAGGTACCTAAAAGCCACTGAAGATTTGGATTTAGAAAAGATAAAAATCTCGTCTCCGGTCACCCACTTAATCACCTATAGTTTAATGGATGCTTACAGAATCATAATCAACCATGAGAAGAGACATCTCCTTCAGGCCACGAAGGTGTCAGAGATGGATGGCTTTCCTAAATGAATTTGTTAATGGTTGAAAGAAGAACGCTTCGCGGAACGCGGTCTTTGATTTGATTGCAGGATTTCGAGGTTGTTGGGTTAATCGCCGCGCTTTGTCAACTCTGTCGCGGCGGACAAAATGGAGTTGAGCGAGGACGGACTTAGTCCGCCTGGGGCTAGAAACATGAAACGAAAAACCATTACGAACATCTGTACGATTCCCGCCGCTTTGTTTCTTGTCCTGATCGGAATCGTTCACAGCATGGTCAATTTCTCCGGGTTGCGGCGGGCGCTTGCGCGGGGCGAGATCGCAGCGCGCCTTGGCGATAGTGTGCTTTTTAATGCGGTGTTCTCTGGCCTTTTCATCAGTTTGCTTGGGCTCGTCGTGCTTCTGTTGCTGCGCGGACTCCGCGCGGGGAGCCGCCAGGCTTGCCGCGTAGCTGCTGCGATCGGGATTGTCCTAGGTCTCCTTGGCCTTGTCGGCTACATACGGGTTCCGACGAAACCGCTAATCCTGATTTCTCTGTTCCTTGGCGTGTTGTTGGCCGTTCCAATTCTGATCTGGAGGCGTGAGCTTACTAACCCATGACGACCTCGCATCGCCAGAAAGGAATGAGAAAGTGACGAGCCGCTATATTTCAGCTGTGCCGCCGTTGCGTGCACTCTTGACTCTGCTTTTGATCTTAGGAGCGCCGCTTGGGTCGGTCTGTGCTCAACAGTCATAACGGTCGAGCGCCGCAACGGAGGGGTCGATTATTCAAATATCTCAGCGGCGACCCGCCGAATACCGCCGTTCGGCGACGGCAAGAACAGAGGATCAGGTGCAGAAACTGACGTCATACATCCTGCTTACAAGTTATTGTTGCCTCGTGTGGCAGCTATTGGATATGCCTGTCCATGCACAGCAACAGATAGTTGACCCTGACTTCAAGGCCGCTGTGGAAAGGCCGGCCTACTCGCGGGGCGGTCCGACTGTGGCTATTGATGAGGCGCACTCGAACCTCCATACAGCCGGAGGACAGTACAAGCCATTTGCTGATCTGCTGACAAACGATGGATATCGAGTGATTGCCTCCACTCACAAGTTTGAGGCGGGAACTCTCGCTCGAATCGACGTGCTGGTCATCGCGAACGCCCGAGATCTCGCTGCGCTCCGCGCTGGTAACCTATCAAGTCCGGCTTTCAGCGAGCATGAGTGCGAGGTCGTACGGGACTGGGTTCGTGACGGTGGGTCTCTATTGCTGATCGCCGACCACGCGCCGTTCGGCAACGCGGCGGACAATCTCGCGACACGGTTCGGAGTCACCATGGGAAAGGGGTGGGTCTTTGACCGAGCGAGCCCGTCGGGCATCACGACCCAGTTGGTCTTCTCGCGCGAGAACCGTTTGCTGGGTGCGCACCCCATCCTGGCCGGCCGAAACGCCTCCGAAGAGGTGAAGAACGTCAGATCCTTCACCGGCCAGTCAATTGGTGCGCCGCGCGGCGCCACCATGTTGTTGAAACTCAGTGCCACCGCTCGAGAAGCTGAAACCCCCGATGATCTGGACGCCGAGGACGCGGCGACCCGGAGCAACGACCCGGCAAAAGGCACGGTTGGATCTCACTCCAGCCCGGTCGGCGGGCGCGCGCAGGGCGTCGCGATGTCATTCGGCAAAGGCAGAGTGGTGGTACTCGGAGAGGCCGCACTATTTTCAGCGCAGATTGTCAGGTTCACTGATGGCAATCAGCAACGCGAAATGAAGTTCGGAATGAATGTGCCCGGCAACGACGACCGCCAGTTCGCGCTGAACGTGCTGCACTGGTTATCTGGGTTACTGAAATAACGAGACGGCCTTGCGAGATGACCGTTGTCTTTCTTTCATTCGCAGTGACTGAAGAGTTCAGGTGTCAGGCAAAGGGCAGGCTCGCGCAACAAGTTCAACTTGTGAAATTGAATTGAACGTCGGTGCCCCGTCTCCAACGTTCTTAAAATCCGTTGACCGCAAGGTCGTGTGGGTTCGACTCCCACCGTCGGCACCAATCTTCACACTCGCGTCCACTTCACTGAGGCTCACTCGCGTGGCGACAACAATTCCTGTAGTCACGCGGCGCTGAGAGATCCGCCAACCACGGAGATCCCGCCAACGTCGCGTTTGCGGCGACATTCGTCGCTGCGGCGATGAGGATCGGTTTGCCTTTAGCGAAACTGTCACTGAGGCGTCAGATCAAGAGCCTCAACGAACCGACTCCTTTCTTATTGAAAAGCGATGTCCCGCTTGATTAGAGGCTGTGTCAAGACTCGTGTCAGAACCCGGAGCGGTAGCGACGGGATCCTAACAATTCCGCGAAACTTGATGATCCGGTCGCTATCGCTCTCGGTTCTGACACGGACTCATTAGGGGCAGGTCACGAGCGCCTGCGCCAGCGTGCCGGCATTGTTTACGGTGATGCGGTAACAGTTCGGTCCGTCGGTGGCTCTGAGGATCAGGCCGTTGCCCTGCGTCGT
>QHXG01000503.1 GCA_003222845.1 Acidobacteriota bacterium
TGGGGTGCAGGACTGACCAGTGACCTCTATGTAAAGGCGATGCAACGTGGAGAGGCTTTCTTGATTGCGGTCGGTGAGATCAACGGCAAACCTACGGTTTTAGGTTTTGCGTCACATCGCATCGACGGGACGTCGCACGGGACGGCGGTTTACGTAAGGGGCACGGCGGCGCGACGTGGGATTGGCTCCGCTCTCTTCCGGTTAGCTGAAGCGGACGCGATTGCTATGGGAGCAACCAGCATCCATGTCGATGCCTCTCTCGCGGCAGTTGCGTTCTACAGGGCCAATGGATTCGGAGAGGTCGGTCGTGGCAACCACCGACTCAGATCTGGTCGAGACATGGCGTGCGTGTTTATGAGGAAAACTCTGAC
>QHXG01000505.1 GCA_003222845.1 Acidobacteriota bacterium
ATTGCGACTGAGCGATTTGAAGAAAGCGCTCCCCGCAACATGTGTCGCACAGATCGATGTTCTCTTTGATTTTCTTGAATAGCAAACCCTGTAAGCGCTTGTCGCTAATTCTCTCGCGTAGATAGCGGAGCGCATTCGCTTCTGCCAAGAACTCGCGATCCGCAATGATTATGGGTCTGGGCGATAAGGATCAAGCCTTCGCCTGGCTGGAAAAGGTCTATGAAGAACGTAATGGTCGCCTGTTAGGCGAGGTCAGAGTGAATCCAATGTTCGACAGCCTTCGCTCAGACCCGCGTTACACAGAGCTGCTGCGGAAGATTAACCTCGCGCCGTGAGTCGCCGGTTTGCTTTTACCACGGTAGATAACTCTTGAGTTGAGCGGTGACTCGCTTTTGATCCTTAGGAGAGAGCTGGCCAATCCGTTTCAGGATCAAACGGTTATCAAGTGTGAAGATCTTCATCCGCACGATACAATGCAGGCGCAATCCAGTCGCCTTGTAGTCGGCGAGGGCTACGTCGCCAGGCCAAGAATGGTGTCCGGACGTGGTGATCATTGCCAGGACGGTGTGACCTTGGGCATTAAAGGTTCGAGTGCTGAGAACGAGGGCGGGGCGCCGCTTCGCTCCACCTTGATTGCTGAAAGGAAAAGGAACGACCACGATGTCCCACTGTTTACAAGTCACGGAATGCTTCCTCGTCCGCATCGGTGGTCCACTCATCGAGAGTACTGGAGAGCGCCGCGTGAAACGCAGCATCGAACGGCTCAAGGCGCTTTAGCGTAACCACGTTGCCTTCAACTTCATAGGCAATCGTGTCGCCGGCATTTGTACCGAGAGCTTCACGCACTTTTCGCGGTAGCGTTATTTGAGATTTACTTGAGAGCTTACTGGTATGCATTGCTTGGTTCCTTTACTCTTTACAGTAAAGGTTACAAGCGGCCAAGTAGCTTGTCAACCAAGACTCGGAACTTGAATCGGAGTCAGGGATCGATGATTGTCAGAAGACCAGTCGCATTGATTTTGCTTCTTGCCTTCGGCCTCTCGTGTGCTTCTTACTCGGCGGCCAGCGCGCAAACTCCGACCGGCGTTATCAGCGGCGTGGTGACCGATCCCGCTGGCGCCCGCGTGGCCGGCGCCCGCGTCACGATCATCAATCGCGACAGCGGACTGAGGCGCAATCTCATCACTTCGACTGAGGGCGATTTCACCGCGGTCGCGTTACCCTCAGGTACTTACCATCTCACCGCTGAGGCAACAGGATTCCACCGATTGGAACGCACAACCGTGGTCGAGGCCGGAACGACTACCACCGTGAATCTCTCACTCCAGATTGGCGACGTAACCGAACAAGTGACGGTTGATGACGTCGCTCCCTTAATACACTACGAACAACATCAAGTGGGTGGTGTAATCAGTCGTAAGCAGATTGAGAATCTGCCGCTCAACGGGCGAAACTTCCTTGACCTGGCCAAGCTCGAGCCGGGCGTGACCGACCCGGTCCGTGGCACGAACAACCGCATCCTGGTGCCGATGCTGGGCGCAGGTCTGCAAGTCAACCCGCGAATCGGATACACCCGCGTGACCGTGGACGGCGCGAACATTAACTTGATTGCCTCGATCGGGGCGACCCTGCAAGTGTCCCAGGAGGCCGTGCAGGAATTCCAGATCTCAACCGTGAACTTCGATCTCTCGACCAGCCTGACTACGGACGGCGCGATCAATATCGTGACGCGTTCCGGCGGCAAAGACTTTCACGGCAGCGGTTTCTACTTCTATCGCGATCACAATCTGGCTGCTTATCCCGGTCTCAGCCGTGAACCCAACAATCCGAATCCCTTCTTTCAACGCAGCCAGTTCGGCTTTCAGCTCGGCGGCCCTATTCGCAAAGACCGCGCCTTCTTCTTCACTAGCTACTAGCGCAACAATCAACGAGGAGTTCTTTCAATTCAGCCGCGCAGTACGGACTTTGCTCCACTGGGAGTAGTCTTCCCCAGCCCTTATTTCGGCAACCAGTTCAACCTGCGCTTCGACGTGCGCCTCCGTCCCAACCACAACGCGTTCGTCCGGTACACCCACGACGGCAATCGTGCGTTCGCGCCCAACGACGGGCTTAACAATGCACTGCCTTCGGGCTGGTCCCGCATCAAGAACTGGGTCGATCAAAGCATCGGTGGGATTACGAGCGTCTTATCGCCCCACGTCGTCAATGACCTGCGATTCTCGTACTTCTTTATCAGCTCACCGGAAACACCGGCCAGCGTCGAGGACTGTTCCCGCTGTCTCGGCGTGGGCGCTGCGCGCGTTAGTATTCCGGATGCCGGGGTGATGTTCGGAAAGGCACGCACCCTTTCTTTCGTTGGACGCCGCTATCAGTTGACCGAGAGTTTAATGTGGGAGCGAAAGAGTCATCACCTGCGCTTCGGCTTCGATTGGGAGGACGCGGCCTATTCCCCCCAGCAATTCGATCAGGAGCCGGCGACGATGAACCTCTATTCCCCGCTTCAGGTTCGGAATTTCAACGCATCGGCGCCGCCCGCAGCGCAGATTCCTCTGCCGTCATCATTTCTCACGTTAGACGACATTCTGCGGCTTCCGCTGAAGACCTTCTCGACTGGTGTGGGATCTGGCTTCGTTCCCTTTCGTGACTTTCGCAAGTACCGTCGATTGGATCTCTACCGTCTCTACGCCGCCGATACCTGGCGCATCAACTCACGCTTGACTGTGAACTATGGTCTGGCTTGGTCTTACGAACCGAATAGTCTCAATACGGACCTCTCAAAACCCGAACTACTCACGGCTATCCTGGGCCCAAACGGCCTGAATCCTCCTGTCGCACAAAAAGCCAACTTCTCACCTACTGTTGGATTCGCCTTGGTGGCTACTCGGGATGGCAAGACGGTGATTCGTGGCGGCGGCGGGTCGCTACTTCGACCCACTCAACTTCGGAAATATCGCCAACGAGCGGCGGGCGCTGTCTCCGGCAGGCACGGGCCGAAAGGTCGTTCCGGGCTCAAGCATTTTTTATCAAGACCGCCCGCTGGATTTCCAACAGAGACCAACCCTTTTTACCGCGGCTGATTTGCTGATTATTATCACCGGCATTCGCGCGGACTTGCTGCGAACACTGAACCCGGACAATCGCGATTTCACTTTACGCAACATTGATGTCGACAAGACGGCTTCGAATCTGACTG
>QHXG01000521.1 GCA_003222845.1 Acidobacteriota bacterium
ACGCGCCGCAGCAGGTCTCGAAAACGCTCATCCGTGCGAAGGATGTCGAGAGCAGGTTCCACTTTAAGCTCTATGAAATTCGGGTTGCGCTCCTTATATCCTCTTTCCAGCCAACGAAGCGCCTGCTCTTTGTCTCCCAGAGCCGCATAGATTTTTGCCACGTAATACGGCGAGACGTAGCGCTCTTTTGAACGTTCATTTAACTCATCGAGTACCTTTTGCGTCTCCTCGCTTATCCCTGCCGCCGCATAAGCTTGTGCCAACCCCGCTAATGTTTCCGTGCTCCTTCCCGAGAGAGCCACAGACTTCTGCGCTTCCTCGATGGCCTCTCGATGCAATCCTTTTAGCGAATAAATGTGCCCGAGCCGGTAGTGCGACAAGAAGTGGTTTGAATCCAACTCAAGCGCCTTTCGGAATTGTTCAATCGCCTGGTCGTATTTGCGCGCAAATAAAAATGAGAAGCCCAGGGTCGCGGTGATAACAGGCGAGAGCGGGTCTGTCTCCTGGCCCCGTTTGATTATGGTGATAGACTCATCCGCCTTGCCCATCGCCATCAAATATTCTGAATACCAGTGGTAAGCAATCGCATGTCCGGGATTGAGTTCAAGGGCCCGCTTGAATTCTTCTTCAAGACCAGACCAATCCCAGTCATGCAGTCTGACGTGAGCCAGCGAGGCGTGAGCTTCGCCCAGCAAATCATCTATCTCAAGGGCCTTCCGCGCTGCGGCCTTTGCCTTCAGAAGCCCCTCCCTCGGAGCTATGATTCCGCGCAACGCGAGCAGCGCATAGGAGTCTGAGAGTCCATCGTATGCGGCGGCGTAAGAAGGATCCTCCGCAATCGCCTGGTTGAAGTATTCGATGCTTTTCCGCAGAGCCTCTTCTGTCCGTTTGTACCAGAAGTAACGGCCCCGGAGATAAAGTTGATAGGCTTCGGTGTTCTCTGTATATCGTTTGGCAAGACGTTTCTTCTCCTCACCAGTGAGCCTCAGACGCAGTTTCTCGGAAATCTCTTTGGCAATCTCTTCTTGCACCTCAAAAATGTCCGAAAGCTTCCGGTTGTAGTGCTCACCCCAAAGCTGCGAGTCGTTCGTGACATCTATCAATTCCGCTGCGATCATCAGCCCATCGCCGACCTGTCGAACTCTCCCAGTGAGAACGGCGCGTGCGCCTAGCTGCTGCCCGACTTCCTGCGGGTCAACTTCAGATCCCTTGTAGCGGAAGACGGTCGAGCGAGCCACCACTCGGAGTCTGGGTAGTTGCGAGAGAGCGTTTATAATGCTTTCAGTAATTCCGTCGCTGAGGTACTCCATGCTTGGATCCGCGCTCGTGTTCACGAGCGGCAGAATGGCGACAGAATCCAGCAGTTGCTTCTCATCGCTCGCTTTGACAAGAACCGCCCCAGAGTCATTCGCAGTTTTAGCTATTGCTTGCTCGCTGGTTTTCCACTCTTTGACTTCATTTTCAAACTCAAGCCGATGCTTGAGGCTTTGCAAATCGGTGAGCAGATCTTTTGCGCTTTGATAGCGTTGCTCCGTTTGTTTGCGCAGCGCTTTGGTGACGATCCACTGCAACACCTCCGGAGTTTCAGGTGTGAATCGCGCGAGTGGCGGTGGCTCTTTCTCCAGGATCGAAACGATGACGTCGCTGGAGGTTTCGCCGGCAAAAGGAACGCGGCCTCCGACCATCTCGTAGAGCAGCACGCCCAGACTCCAGATGTCGGTGCGCGCATCGACTCTCAATCCGCGCGCTTGTTCAGGCGACATGTAGTGCGGCGTGCCCATGATCACGCCCGGTTGCGTACGTAACATGGTCGACGCCTCCGACTCGCCGCTCTGGCCGGCAATCAACTTGGCCAGGCCGAAGTCCAGCACCTTAACGATGCCATCCTCGCGCAGCATGATGTTCTCCGGCTTGATGTCACGATGGACGATTCCGGTTTGATGCGCCGCGGTCAACGCCGACGCGATCTGCGTGGCGAGACCGAGCAATTCACTCATCGACATTGGCGACTTAATCATGCGCTGTCGCAAGGTTTCGCCCTCGACGAATTCCGTGGCGATGAACTGATGAGAATCTATCTGGCCGATCTCGTAAATGGTCAGGATGTTGGGATGGTTCAGCGCGGAAGCGGCGCGAGCTTCCTGCTGAAATCGTCGCACGCGCTCTCGATCGCGAGTGAAGAAAGCCGGCAGCACTTTCAACGCCACCTTACGAAGCAGATGCTTGTCTTCAGCCAGGTAAACCTCTCCCATGCCTCCGGCCCCAAGCTGTTCGAGAATCTGGTAGCGGCCGATTGTTCGGCCCACGAGCGACTCTCGTTGTTCATCCGCAAGTATGTCGGCCATCACTTCAAACGCCGGCATCTCGATGAAATCATTCGTTCGTTCATGAGACGCAAGCAGAGCTTCGAGCTGGCTTCGCAGCGTTGGATCACCGGAGCATACCTGGTCAAGGAACTTTGGCCGCTCAACGGGAGCGCGCTCGAGAGCCGAGTGTAACAGTATCTTAATCTGCTGCCACTGTTCAGGGTCCATCGAACTCACTCATTTCAGCCTAGCTCATCGGAGAGGTGCGCCACTCGCTGCTGAGGGGCGACCAAAGTCAGAGTCCAATCCGCTTCAACAGGCTTGTATAACGCGCGTCGTCGCGAAGACTGTCGAATTTTGGCTCTACCTTTAACCAAACCAGCCAACTCGAACGCTGTTCGTAAGCTTTCTCCAACTCCTGGAAGGCTTGATCGCGTTCTCCCAGAGCAGTGTGGATTTCTGCCAGGAAATACGGATCAACGTAAGCTTGTTTCGACAATGCGTTCAACTGGTTGATAATCCTATGCGCATCGCTTGTTTTTCCCGTTACGGCGTAGAGATGGCCGAGCAGCGCCAGCATAATCGGGGTTTCATCGATCTGCCGAGCCTTTTCCAGTTCCGTAGTCGCCTCTTGATACCTTTGCTGTTGTTCTAAAGGTTCGGAGATAGCCCAGTGTCCGCGAGCAAAGGTTGGATCCATGTCAAGCGACTTGCGGATTTGTTCCAACGCGCGATCATATTGGCGTGCATGATAGAAAATCCAGCCGGCATTCACGTTGGCAATCAGGGAGAGTGGATCAAGTTCCTGGGCTCGGTTTATCTCGCGAAGCGCATCAGTCGTCCGGCCCATCCCAGCCAGCTCAAGGGCATACCATTGATGGGCTGTCGAGTAGTTGGGATTGAGCTCGAGAGCTCGTCGGAATTCACTTTCTCCGCCGGCCCAGTCCCACTCGTACTGGTACTTAACATAGGCCAGAGAAGTGTGGGCTTCGGCGAGGTCGCCGTCTATTTCGAGCGCCCTTCTCGCCGCAGCCTCTCCTTTGGGTATCGACTCTCGGGGCGAAGCTATGCCGTAGGAACTGAGCACGTTATAACAGTCGGCGATTCCCGCGTAAGCCAGCGCGTACGAGGGATCTTTTTCTATCGCCTGCTCAAACTGCCCCGTGGCTTTCTTGTACCCGTCTCGTGTGCGCTTGTTCCAGTAATAGCGGCCTTTCAGATAGAGCTGGTAGGCTTCAGCATCGCCCGTGTAGCGCTTAGAGAATTGCTTCTGCTCTTCGATTGTGAGCCGTGTTCTGAGGCGCTCTGAGATTTCTCGGGCGATCTCTTCCTGGACCGTCAGAAGATCCGCGAGTTTTCTGGTGTACTGTTGTCCCCAAAGCAGACTGTTGTCTCGCACATCTATTAGCTCCGCGCTTATCAATAGGTCATCACCGTGCTGACTAACTCTTCCGGTCATCACCGCGGTTACGCCTAATTCACGAGCGGCGGTCCGCGGATCGATCTCTTTGCCCTTGAAACGGAAGACGGAACTGCTGGGAATCACTTTGAGCTCTGGCAACTTGGAAGCACTGTAAATGATGCTTTCCGTGAGGCCGTCCGAAAGGTATTCAGAGTTAGGATCGGCGCTGGAGTTAACAAATGGCAGAACGGCGAGCGAGTCTATCGACCTGGCTTTTGCGTTGAAGTACGAGT
>QHXG01000522.1:0-200 GCA_003222845.1 Acidobacteriota bacterium
ATCTCTGATTTACTTTGCAGCCTTAGGATTTGGTTTCATCGCTCTCGAGTTGGCATTGTTACAGAACCTAACGCTGCTGGTGGGCCATCCGATCTACACTCTTTCGGTGCTGCTCTTCACTCTGTTGGCTTTCGGCGGAATCGGCAGCGCGCTGAGTCCGCGTGTCTCGATGTGGATCGCGTGCGCGGCGGTTGCGGCAA
>QHXG01000522.1:253-7944 GCA_003222845.1 Acidobacteriota bacterium
CGCTTTGGGGAAGAATTGCGGTTGCGATCTTAATGATCGCGCCACTGGGCCTAGCGATGGGTATGCCTTTTCCGCGCGGTCTGCGTCAGACCGGGCAAGGGTCGCTGCCGGCGCCTCCGTTTTATTGGGGACTGAACGGCATCATGTCCGTGATCGGATCTATAACGACGGTGTTCGTTGCTTTGATGGCTGGGTTTCAGGCCGCAATGCTAATGGGAAGTGTGTGCTACGTCCTCGCGGCGCTGGCTTCGCGAAAGGCGTTTCCAGTTCTAGCGAAGAGCGGAAGGGCAAAGAGCCAACCGTCTTGATATCACTGAGCCGTGAGCTCTGACCAGCGATTACGCGTGGGGTCGTGGGAAGAGCTTGATCAGTGTGCGCAACGCCCGATTGACTGCTTCAGAGGTCGGGAAATACTTCTGCACATCCGGCTCCAGGACAACGCATCCTTCGCGCTCGATCTCCGTAACCTTAGTTGTCCCATCCTGTTGATGAATTCTAATCGTGTATCCATTAAGCCGCGACTTGTAGTGCTTGCCGCGCGTTCCTGCTGAGAAATCGTATTCGGCGCGCATATCATCGCCGTTGTCGCCTTTAACAATCTTAGAAGTTCTTTTCTTCTTCATATTTAATGCGTTCGGTTCGAGTCGCTATGCGTGCGTTAATAAGTCGAGTCTGTTTGCCACATCCTGTATAGGTTACAACGAGTACACGACCCTTGTCCGATTGCCCAATATCGACAAAGCGCAGTTCCGCTTTTGAATGATCAGGATCAGGTATTGTAATCGCCAGCGGATCGTCGAAGACCGTCTCAGCTTCATCGAAGCTGACCCCATGCTTGCGAAGATTGCTCTGTGCTTTCTGCTCATCCCATTCGTAGGTCGGCTTCATTGACGCCTCTGCGAAAAATAGAATATCTCAACGAGCATGAAGGTACCAAGGCGGTCATGGCTTGCCGAATGCCGATTCGAAATGGCAGTACCTGTGAATGTCAGGCTAGATGACGCCACATTGAACAGCCAGCCAAGTTACGTTGCCTCTAAATTGGCGGTTGCCGCAGGTGGTGGTGGAGGTGGCGCATCGGGCAAAGAGATGTCGTGCATTGCCTCCCAATCATCGGTAGGAATCATTTCGATTGCATCCCAAGGACAGCCGTCGAGGAAGGCGCCGTCCGGGCCTTTGCTGGTGCACTTCTGGCAACCAATGCAAAGGTAAGGATCGACTTCGATACGCCCGAAGGGTGGATGATCTTCGTCGGGCACCCAGAACATGCAGGCTTCGATTGGGCAGTACTCGATACACGCGGGTGAGCCGGCACAGCCAGTGCAACAGTCGGTGGTGATGGCGAGGATGCGCGGCCTCTTCTTGCGAGTGGCTTTGCCGTCGCCAACTGACATGGGCCAATACTTCTCTACGATATCGAACATAATATCTGCATTCAAACGAATCATTCCGATCCGGTCGCTGTCGCTCGCGGTTCTGACACGGAATACCTTAACACAGGCTATCGGCTCGCTCAACGATTAGAGAAAAAGAGTATTTCAATTACTTTAAAGTGATCTTTCGTATACAGAACACAATAAAGCAACGATTCGCGAAAGAGTGGCACAAAGCAAGCAGGCAAGAATTGCCAGGAGGACTCTTTAAAAATGAAAAGCATCGTAGGAATTTTCAATTCATTCGCAGATGCCACACGCGGAGCAGCATTGCTGAGAACTGTTGGCATCAGCGAAGATCACATCGCGGTACTTTCGCCGCATACTCCCGAAGCCGCCGTTGAACTGCGAATCCCAACGACCGAAACCGAACAGCCGGGCATGGGGCAAGCGTTGGGTGGAGCGATAGGTTGGGTGGAGCGATAGGCGCCGGCCTCGGAGTAGCGGGTGGCATTAGCGCGGGAACGGCGGTGGCGAGTCTGCTCGTGCCGGGTGTGGGGCCGGTGCTTGCGTTTGGCTTGCTGGGCGCGGCTTTGCTGGGCGCGTATGGCGCCGCTGCCGGTGCTTTGGCAGGCGGAGCGTTGGAGAAAGGAATGTATCAGGGATTTGCGCCGGGGACGTTCGGTGGTAATTGCATTCGCCGCCGACGAGCAAATCGCAGAGAACGCGCGGGTCGAACTCGAACGCGCGGGCGCGGAGTCGATCAACACAGCCCGCGAAGAGTGGTGGATCGGCTTGCGTGATGCCGAGCAGGAGCATTACCTTCGCAACGGTGGAGACTTTAAGACCGATGAGGCAAAGTATCGTCTGGGCTTCGAAGCCGCTCTGCATCCCGATCGGCGGGGCAAGTCATGCGATGATCTAGCTGGCGAGTTGCGGCTAAAGTATGGGGACGATTGCAATACGCAGGCGTTTCGCCTTGGGTACGAACGGGGACAGCACTATCAGAAGAACGTCGTTGCAAGCTACAAGGCGGTCACGCCGGAGAAAGCAACCAAAAGCGCCGCGTGATAGTTCCATCGTCTTAGTAACGACACGAAAGAATTTCAAGCTCTGAAAGACACGTTGCTAAATATCGGCATAGCTGTCGCTATCCTCGGCGGTAGCTATGCCGTTATGGTTTGGTTTGCCCGCGCGATGTATGTGCGATGCCCGTCGTGCGGAACGCTTAACGCGCGACGTCGCGATCAATGTCGCGCTTGTCAAGTTCATCTTTCGTAAAGTATTTGATCGTATCCGTGGCCCCATCGAAAAACGATTCTCAATCTCCGAACGCTTCCGGATGCTCTGCAATCGTCCTGACAACTCTCCCGGTCCTGCGCGTCACGACCATGACACCCGCAAAGACCATCAGCGAGGCCACAATTGCGTGCCGGCTTACTGTCTCGCCCAAAATTAGTGGCGCCACGGCGAACGCGATCAACGGCTGCAAATAAATATAGACCGCGACCGTGCTCGGCGGAACACTTGCCAGCGCCCAGGCGTTCAGGAAATATGACGCCGCGGTGGGCAGTAAGACGATATAAAGAATCTCGATCCACACGCCTAACGAAACGGTTCGCAGCGTTGTATGTAACAAACTAAAGGCTCCTACGGGAGCCGTAGCAATGCAGCCGACAACAAAGATCCACGTGATGACTGAAAGCGCATCGTATCGTTTTACCAAATCCTTTGACACGGCGATATAAGCTCCATAACAAAAAGAGTTCGAAACGATCAGCAGATCTCCGACGCGGGTGTGAGAAGAAAACTCGGTTTTCCCAGGACCGATCAAATAGAAAACTCCGGCCGCAGCGATTACTAAGCCCAGTAGCCGACGCCACGATCCGCGCTCTGTATGAAGCACCATGCCGATCAGAAAAGTAGAGGCTGGAATAGTGGTGCTCAATAACGTCGCGTTAATGGCGGTGGTTAACGAGAGACCCTTGACGAACAGCCACTGGTTCAGAATGAGGCCGAGCAGGCTCGACACGATCAGCAGCGGCCAGTCATCGCGCTTAATTCGCTGAAGCCGGCCGCGGATTCTGGTGAGAATTAACAGGGAGAGCGCAGCTCCGGTTACTCGGAAACCCACCAGGGCGAGCGACGGAATGGTTTGCAATGCGAGCTTACCGACAATGGGCCAGGTCGCGAACATGATTTGCACCGCGATGAGAGCGGCATGTGGAGCCGAGGGATGGGAGCAAAGATAGGTTGTCGATTTACTTGCCACATTAATAGGAATCTGACACAACCAAAGAGCGGTTATTGTCCCGATCCCGTGGATGAGTTTGCTGCGCTAATTTCCTACTGGGCCAGGAAAAGGTAGAGCGGATTTTCCATCACTTGCTTGAAGGTTTGCAGAAATTGCGCGCCGGTTGCGCCGTCGATGACGCGATGGTCGCAGGACATTGTGACGCGCATGATGTGGCGCACGACAATCTGGTCGTCGCGCACGACTGGTTTGGGGGCCATCGCGCCTATCGCCAGAATCGCTCCTTCGGGTGGATTGATTACCGCGGTGAACTCATCAACACCGAACATACCCAGATTACTAATCGAAAAAGTTGCGCCGGTGTATTCTTCGGGTCTTAGCTTACGGGCGCGCGCCCGGTCCGCCAGTTCGCGTATTTCAGCACCGATCTCCGGCAGCGATTTCAAATCAGCGGAACGCACCACGGGCGTAATCAAACCATTCTCGGTGGCCACCGCAACGCCGATGTCGGCGTGCTCATAGTAGCGAATGTGTTTTTCCTGGAATGATGCGTTCACCTGCGGGTGCTGAATCAAAGCTGCGGCGGCGACTTTGATAATGACATCGTTGATGCTGATCTTTGCGTCGGGATAGAGTTCGTTGATTGCACGGCGCAGATCGGCGGCACGCTCCATATCGATTTCTGTGGTGAGAAAGAAATGGGGCACGGGACCGAGCGAAGTGACCAGGCGCTTCGCGATCGTCCGACGCATTTCGCTCGCGGGCTCATCGCGATAGGCCGAAGGAGCATAGACTTCTCCCTTTTCAAGCGGTCGTAAGGGAACCGCCCGCAAGCGAGGAGCCGTGGGTATCCGTTCTATCTTGCCGCTTATTGCATCCTCGACGTCGCGCTTAACTATGCGGCCGCCAGGACCGCTGCCGTGCAGAGATTTCAGATTAATGCCGGCTTCTGCGGCCATCCGGGCGGCAATCGGCGAGATCAACTGACGACCATCATCTCTTGATTGCGTGGTGACAGGCCTTGGTTCTTCTTCCTTCGGGGCTGGTTTCGATGCGGCAGCTTCCGCTTTCTTCGGTTCTGGTTCTTTCTCCTCGGCTTCTTCCGTTTTCGGTTTTGCTTTAGGAGTCTCTTCCTTAGCCGACTTCTTCCCACCGATAAGATCCGAAATGTCTTCGCCTTCCGCGCCGACTATCGCAATCGGATCGCCGAGCGGAGCGCTCTCGCCTTCGTTAACCAAAATCTTGAGTAGGACACCATTCGCGAGCGACTGCATTTCCATCGTCGCTTTGTCGGTATCGATTTCGGCCAGTGGCTCCCCCATCGAAACCTTGTCGCCCTCTTTCTTCAACCAGCGGGAAAGCTGCCCCTCTTCCATCGTGGGCGACAGCTTCGGCATTACGACTTGAGTGGCCATTTTCGTCAGAGGTCAGAAGTCAGAAGTCAGAAGTCAGTTGATTCGAGAAATCGCTCGCTTAACGGCAGTAGGCTCTTATTGAAAACAACTGACAACCGACTACTTACAACTGATGATTTACAAATAAGAAACTTCCCGCACCGCCTGGATGAGTTTTTCGAAATCCGGAAGCGCAAGCTGCTCGAGATTTTTCGCGTATGGCATGGGCACATCGACGCCAGAAACCCGCTTCACCGGTGCATCGAGATAATCAAAAGCATGTTCAGCGATCTGCGCGCTAATCTCTGCCCCTACTCCGCAGAACGGATGGGACTCTTCAGCGATTACTACGCGATTCGTCTTCTTCACTGAGGCGATTATCGTGTCTATATCCAGTGGGCGAATCGTGCGCGGATCGATTACCTCGCACGAAACGCCATCTTTTTCTAATTCCTCGGCGGCCTTCAGCGCGACTGGCACCATCAAAGAGCGGGCGACGATGGTAGCGTCGGTACCTTCACGCTTTACCTCGGCGACGCCGAGCGGAATCGTAAAGTCTTCGTCTTCCGGGACCTCGCCCTTCATGCCGTACATGCGTTCCTGCTCGATGAAAATGACCGGATCGTCATCGCGAATCGCGCTCTTTAGGAGTCCCTTGGCGTCCGCGGGCGTCGAGGGCATGACAACTTTCAATCCGGGGAAATACGCATACCATGATTCCAAAGCTTGCGAGTGCTGCGATGAAACCTGATAAGCTGAGCCGCCCGGTCCGCGAAAAACGATTGGAATCTTGAACTGGCCGCCTGACATATAGAGCATCTTGGCTGCCGAATTGATGATTTGATCCGTCGCCAGAATCGAGAAGTTGAAAGTCATGAACTCTACGATGGGCCGCAAACCAGCCATGGCGGCGCCGATACCTAAACCTGCGAAGCCCAATTCAGTGATCGGAGTGTCGATGATTCGCTTCGGGCCAAACTCGTCCAGCAAGCCGCGCGTCACTTTATAAGCGCCCTGATACTCCGCGACCTCTTCGCCCATGAGAAAGACGGCTTCGTCACGCGCCAGCTCTTCTCTGAGCGCCTGAGTTAAAGCGTCGCGCATGGTTATTTCGGCCATCAGTTATTCCCTCGCGGTAAATGGTAATTAGTGAATGGTAAATAGTGGCAATTATTCGCGTGTCGGCGCTCAGCTTTCACCATTTACGATTCACCATTTACCATTTACCAGCGTAAACATCGGTGTAAAGTTCCTTCGGATCAGGTTCGGGGCTTTCTTCGGCAAAGCGAGCGGCCTGCTCAACTTCTTCTTTGATCTCTGCCTCTAACTCCTCGATGCCCTTGTCGGTCAGAATATCGTTTTCGATCAACGTGGCGGTGAATAATTTGATCGGGTCACGCTCCTGATACTTTTCGATCTCCGCGCGCGTGCGGTACTTGCCGGGATCAGACATCGAATGGCCCATGAAGCGGTACGTTCGCGCTTCGATGAGCGTCGGCGCGGACTGCTCGCGTGCACGCTTAACAGCTCGCTGGGTTGCATGTCGCATTGCCAGCACGTCCATGCCGTCGACGTATTCAGATTCGAGTTCATAAGCGCACGCTTTCTCAGAAATGTTCTGCAGCGACATGGCGCGCTCGAGCGAAGTGCCCATGCCGTATTTGTTGTTTTCGCAAATGTAGATGCAGGGCAACTTCCAAAGCTGCGCCATATTCAGCGACTCGTGGAAAGCACCCTGGTTCACGGCAGCTTCGCCAAAGAAGCAGACGGTTACTTGATCGGTCTCTTTGTACTTGCTGGCAAAAGCGACGCCAGTCGCCAGAGGAATCTGTCCACCGACAATTGCGTGGCCGCCGAGAAAATTCAGCTTCGCATCAAAGAGGTGCATTGAACCACCTTTACCATGCGAACAGCCTGTGGCCTTACCATAAAGTTCTGCCATCACCGCGTCCGGTGATATCCCCTTGGCGATCGCCTGCCCATGTTCACGATAACTGGTAAGGACGTAATCATCGGGACGAAGCGCGGAAATTGCACCCACCCCGACCGCTTCCTGACCGATATAGAGATGGCAGAAGCCGCCGATTTTTCCCAGGCTGTAGCTTTCAGCACACTTCTCTTCAAACCGGCGAATCAAGAGCATCTGACGAAAGATCGTCAGCAACGTCTCGCGATCTTCTTCGAGAGTGTTCGATTGTGGTTTTGGAGAGGGAGCATCGAGAACGCCGGTCGCGCCTGTTGTCCCCTTTCTTTGCTCGGTGCTCTGACTGCTCATGCTGAGCGCACTATCCCCGTCTTAATATGAACGGCCAGCTTGCTGCTGGCCTCAAAACAAAGTGTTGAGCGAACTGAGGGTGATTATACGCGAGAGAAGCGGCAAGACAAAACAACGGCGAGTATCAGTCTTGAAATCCTCGTTTTACGACTTCGCTAATAAGGAGCTGGGATGCTGGAGGAAATTAAAGCATTGCAAATGGCAAATTGAAAAATGCAAATTGCAAATTGAACAACTGGGACGCGACCGGCAGAGTCCCTACACCGGGGCATCCCAAATTTGCAATTTGCATGCAATTTGCAATTTGCAATTTGCAATTTTCATTTTTCAATTTGCAATTCCCTTTTAAATGTAATGATCGATCCTGGCAGGCGTGGGCATTGTGGTCAAATTAA
>QHXG01000523.1:0-3816 GCA_003222845.1 Acidobacteriota bacterium
GGGCTCCATTTAGTTCGCGTGTCCTGGTTTTTCTTCCCACAGTGCTTGGCGTTCTTCTTCGATGAGCGCGTCGAATTCGTCCTCGGTCATTCCGCTCTTAACGAAGTCCTCACGAATGGGAGCGAGGATCTCAGCGAGCGGCCGCGAGGCTAGAATATCCGCCTCGATCAATTCGCGAACGTAGTCTGCGGGAGTTTTCCCCTGCTCTTGCGCCCTCTCGGTCAAGGCCCTCAGAACCTCAGATGGAATGTCGCTAATTTGAATTGAACCTGTTTGCATGGTCATGTCTCTCTGTTAACTCGTTGAGTTCTTCTTCGGTCATTCCACTCTCGTCGAAACTCTGCGCAATCGGCTCGACGATCTCTTCAAACGGTCTTTGGGCAAGAACTGCCGTTTCCAAGAGTTCCAATGCGGCGGCTTCGGGAGTGATCCCCTGGCGCTTCGCCGTCTCGTCAATGGCGTGAACTGTCTCAGGATTATTGACTTCGAGAACTAAGTTTTGCATGTCACCGGTCAGTTTAGCACCGACGGCACTTGGTGTGAATATCCAGGGATAGCAGCCGGCAGTGGCTGAGAATGATCGTCTGGCTTCGAATAGGTAACGCTACCAACCGAGTGCTGTTGCAATGGCTCACACCACGATGGGCGGAAAATAACAGCGCCTCTCGACGCAAGTGAAAGACTGCATACGGACTAGGGTGTGTCTTCAGGCCGAGCCGAGCCGGGTCCCGCTGATTATTCTACTCCTGATTCATGTTTCTTCTTTTCAGATGACGTGGCCGGACGCGCTGATGATTCTTTATTCTATCACCACGATCCGAATGCACCACGACGAGATGACGTTGCTGATAAGATAATCCAGTAATGAAGAAACGGTGTTCGCTGAGAGAATGCATTGGATCAGGCATCGTTAACGATAGCGGGTCAAAGAAAACAGTTGCAGCTTCGGTAAAAGAGACGGCATGTTTCTGTAGATTTGATGCCGCCTTAATCGGATCCTATTCGAATTCGGAATTCATGGCCGATGAAGATATAAAACTGGAGGCAGAAAGAAAACACACCGAACGTCAGAGTTGACCTCGTGAGATAAGTCTCACTATCTCACGCTTTCAATCAATCAACTTAAGAGAGACCGTTTCCTGCGCTCCGGTCCAACGAGATCATGTTGGCCCAGCCTGCCTGCCCATCCGATACACTACTCTCGGCTGCGGAGCAACGGCCTTTTTGTGTACTGCGTCACGACGGATACGATCGGCTCATCCAGTTGAACGCCCGCCACGCGACGACCGACAACGCGAATATAGCCGAGATAGCTGCCGCGATCCGCTTCCAGGGCCTGAATCTCCGCAACGTTGTCGGGGGCGACCGCCAGGTGCCAGTCCCGCCACAATTGCCAGCCGTCAGGCATAGTATCGGCCAACTCGATGTCCATGATGCCGGTCCGCTCCCAGTGCTGTCGCCACCAGGCCGGCGAATGCAGACACCACAGATCCGGAGTCCACCACTCTCGAAGATGCTCGGGAACCGAACCCTCGATCTCCCGCCTCAGTCCGGCGCCGGCGATTCCCACCCAACCGCCCGGCTTCACGAACCGTGCGAGGGAGTTGAGATACAGATCATCCGTGCCGTAATACACAAAGGAGTCAATACTCACGATGGCATCGAAGAACTCGGCGGCGAACGGCAGGGACCGTGCGTCCGCGTGGATCGGAAAGACGCCGTCCTCGACACCGGCATCGCGGATCCGCTGAAGGTTCTCCGTGGCGCTGAACCACAAGTCAGTGGCCCATACCTGGACGCCGAACTCACGGTGGAGGAAGATCGAGGACAGGGCGCGCCCGCAGCCGAGGTCCAGCACGCGCATGCCGGGCCGCAGATCCAACACGCCGGCAAGCCACTCGGTCAGCCACAGAGGATTGGCCCCGCCGCTGACGCCGGCAATGACCCACTCGGGGTGATACCCCGACGAGCGAGGAAAGTGTTGCAAGACGAACCGCTTATCCACGTTGATGCGCTCCCTCTTGGCCTAACGCGCCAAATGAGCCGCGCGCCATGGTGGCACGATGGCCCGAGACACTCGGCGCGCGTCGGCTCCATTTGGATGTTGGGCGGTCGTCTGTCGATGGGCCATTCATGCGACGGTCACACTCCGCTTTCGCTCACTCCGAAACCGGAAAAAGCAGCTCATTGCCGTCGGGATCGTCAATCTGGAGCACGTCGTACCCCCACCAGGATTCCTTGCTGAGAACAGAGCGCTCGACGATTTCACGACGAAGATCTGCCAGCCCTTCCGGGGTCAGCTCGATGAACAGGCGCGCCTTGTCTCTGCGCCTGGCGTCTTCGCAGAGGATGATCTCGCATTCTCCGCGATTGACTTGGCAGACTTTGCCCGCGCCGTCGCCTGCATGCCAGTGCTTTTCGAAGCCGAGCAGGTCGACGTAGAAACGAAGTGCGCGGTTCACGTCGGCGACGAAGAGCACCGGGCGCGTGTACCAGCGGTGAACAATCTGATTTCTCACGGGTTGCTCTGTCATTGTCAGATCCTGATCGCCCAACGTCGAAGTTGACGATTTGTTGGAACGCGCCTAACGGGTAACCACGTATCGAGTGCCATAACGGATACAATTGCGAACCCAGTTGCGCATCTTGTCCTGTTCGGCGGCGCATCGATAGAACGCGGCTTTAACTCAACAAATAGACGACCTGCGTCTCAAGCTTCACTTCGTCATCGGTCCAATCGCCATAGATTTCCCACGAGCACGCGCCGAATGCGCGGCCGGTCGCCGCGCGCCACGAATTGATCGCTTCATGTGCGGCTGCTAGTTTGCCATAGCTACCGATATGCGTGGTCATGGCGACCTCGCCTGCAGGCGTCTCTGTGCAGACTACTTCGCCTGCGTCCTGAAAAGGCCGAATGACCTGCACGCCGAAGTCAACGACCATCGCTGCTTCGCCATGCGCAGGGTGGTGGTAAAGGAAGCAATTATGACCGTCGGTCCGCAGGCCTTCATGGCGGCGGAGAAACTCCCAGACAAGATCAAGCGCCGGCTTCCATGCTCTCCCAACCTCCCCAATGCGCACGCTGCGCCGTACTGCGGCGAGCGGCTGCGCCCTGACGCTTTTGGTGACAACGTGATAATTCATCGTAAGTCTCCCTTTTAGCATTCAACTTAGGGCGACGGAAGCCCCGAACGGTTGAGTTGACCCGGCGGCGGGAATTCAATCAAGCAACACCGGATGAATCAAGTTGAGAATCATGCCCCCGCCGCTGGCGTCCAAATTTGTTCGATTGCGTCGGCGGTGAATTAATTATTTGTATCGGACCAGTCTATGTTCACAGTCCGAGTTCCAAGATTAAGGATCGCTCGCGTCAGCCGCACGTGCCGCAGTTCGGGTCGGCGGCTTATGGCATTGCGCACCTGCGGTTTCTGTTTCAAAATTAGCGCGCGCACCAAGAATGATTCCGGTTAGAGCCGTGGGAGGTAACGCAAATAAATGTACGGTATCACCAACGACAGGCACGGAACGTGTAGCCCCATTCAGGGGAACCAGCATACGCCATTCACGTTCGTACGCCCATTGTGAAGCCTTAGTAACCAGGAGCGCGTCACCGTCGACAGTCGCCAGCGAAAGTGGCGGACCGTCGGAATAGCGGACCTTGCGAACAAAGTAGAATTCATCGTTCTCAGACCGCCGGCGGTTGAAAAAGGAGTGCTGTTCGTCAAAACATAAGACCAACCCTTTATGATCATCTGCGTAGTGAGCCCACATCGGCTCGTTATTATGGATTTCCGAGAGACTGAGGATGCCTACGTT
>QHXG01000523.1:3837-4232 GCA_003222845.1 Acidobacteriota bacterium
GGTGGTCAAAAAAATTCGGAGCCCTTCAGCAGTTGCATCTCTGGCATCTTGCGTCGCCATGAATTCCTCAACTGTACGCATGGCAACATCGATTGGGATGACCTTAAGTTCAGGAAGCATCGCGTACGCTTGCGCAACCATGGGCCTTAGATCGATTGGCGATTCTGGCAAATTGGCCAGAACATCCGCCTCAGCGACGATCGAATCAATGGGAGGATGAAGTTCGAAGGGATCGTTCAACGCGTCTGGCTGAGTGAAACGTATCTCCAGATTTTGGATTACATCAATCCGTTCGGGCCGAATGTATTTGAAGAGCGTCATGGCAATAGTCAAGCAATCGAACGGTGGAGTTGACGCGGCGGCGCGAATCAAAGGAACCCTGCCGCACGAAGTTA
>QHXG01000524.1 GCA_003222845.1 Acidobacteriota bacterium
GACAACTTGATTTCTTGAGAAAACAAAATGAACCGAGCTGACTTCCATAAGCTGACTGAAATTAGAATCAAGGAAGCAAAGGTCCTTTTGGATCGTAAATGTTATGAAGGAGCATATTACTTGGCTGGGTATGCTGTAGAGTGCGCTCTCAAGGCTTGCATTGCCAAGGAAACCAAAGCAGACGATTTTCCGCCCCGTAATGCAAATGAATTGTACACGCATGATCTGACGGCCTTGGTTAACAAAGCCAAATTAACCGACGAGTTACAGGAGCGAATACTTAGAGTGGTACAATTCAAATCAAATTGGGCTGCGGTCAAGGATTGGAAGGAGATCAAGCGGTACGAGTATCCAATAGATTCTAAGAGAGCCAAGGACCTGTACCGCGCCATCACAACTTCTCGAAATGGAGTATTATCGTGGTTGAAGAAGTACTGGTAAGGGAAAATCTCCTACCGCAGGAAATTACTTGCGGCGAGGAATTGGTGCGGCGCGTGAAACGGGCTGGGCTTAGAGTCGTAGCCGCGTATTGGGTTCGGGACCGGACCGCTGAGAGTGCCTCTTGGACGCTCGATCTGGTGATGCCTGAAGTCGACAAACAAGGCCCTCTAAAACTCTATGAGAAGATTCATGATCTTGTGCGCGTACCGACGCGCATACAGTGTGGCTTGGATATCAACATCATTGAAGTCTTGGGAGTTAAGTATTCGTTCTTCAAAATGTTGAAGTCGTCGATAAGATCAGAAAAAGCCTTATCTAACGTTAGGCTCTCTCAATTTGTGGTAGGAGATGGCCTATTCGATTTGTACATTTATCAGTTTCCGGCCACGAACAATCATCACAAATAGCCTTGCGAGCGATCAGATGGAACGAGAAGCACTTGGATTAATTGAATGCCGCGGCCTGGTGGCGATGATTGAGGCTGCCGACGCAGCGGTAAAAGGCGCCAACGTAAAACTGGTCGGCTGGGAAAAGATCGACGCGGGTCTAGTCACCGCTATCGTGCGCGGTGAAGTCGGCGCCGTCAAAAGCGCGGTTGAGGTGGGCGCGGCTGCGGGTCGCAAGGTCGGCGAAGTTGTAGCCATTCACGTCATTCCGCGGCCACATATGGACGTTGATGGCGCGATCCCGGTTCTACACACCGGCGAAACCACACGCAAGAAGATCAGCGGCTCGGTGCGGGCCAAACGTTAGGATCGCGATTACGATAATCCCTTCAATGGCTGGCCAAAGGTGAACTCGATCCGGTGGCCGTCCGGGTCGCGGACCATCGCAAAATACCCCACCACGCCGCCAATATCCGTAGGAGGTTCGATGAGAATGTCTTGTTGTCGCGCTTGCTCGGAGATGCGATCGACTTCCTCCCGCGAGTCGCATTGAAAACCGAAATGATCAAGACGCGCCGTCACCTCATCCTGAACCATCACTAACACGAAGGTCGGATCTTCGCCGGGCGGAGTCGGCGGGCCGAGCCAGACATTGTGACGACCTTCAAGCCTGCGGTCGCGCACGATCATAAGGCCACAAAATGAAGTGTAAAACTCAACCGAGCGATCGAGATCGCTCACATTGATTGTGATGTGGGTCCAGCGAATCGGCATTGGGCGACAATTATCCGTGAAGCTTTGAATTATCGTACACTGTCCGGGCATCGTCCAAACACATGACCAGCTACGTCGCATTTCTCCGCGCGATCAATGTCGCCGGGCAGAAGCTAATCAAGATGAAAGACCTGGCCCAGATTTTCGCGGCGGCGGGATGCAAGAACGTACACACGTACATTCAGAGTGGCAATGTGATCTTCGATTCCAAGTCAACGAATTCAGCCGCGCTGTCCAAGAAAATCGAGCGCACACTTCAGCAGGCTTTGGGGTACGATGTCCCTGTTATTCTCCGAACAGTCGCCGAACTCGAGGCATTGGTTAGACGTCATCCGTTTAAGAAAATCAAAACCGGTGACGAGGTAGTGCCGTTCGTCGTATTCCTTTCCAACCAAACAAAACCCACGCCAAAGCTGCCTTTGATATCGATCAAAGAAAGCCTCGAGTTATTCGAAGTCAAAGATGGCGCGGCCTTCGTTGTTGCCCGCCGCAAGCCGAACGGCCGGGGCGGTTTTCCCAACGCGTTCGTCGAAAAAGAACTAGGCGCAGTAGGAACGACGCGAAACTGGAACACAGTTAATAAGATTGTGCATTTCGCAGAGGCACTCGACGAAGAGCGGAAATAAATTCGCCCTTGAATGCCTCGCCGACTCGCGGTAATCTTTGCGCTCACTGAAATCCGATTCGCCGCCATTAGAAGTTGAAACTAAGAACTCTTAACCGCAGAGGACACAGAGGAAATCGCAGAGGAACGCTGAGTTTGGTTTTCCTCAGCGGCCTCTGCGCAAACCTTCGCGTCCTCTGCGTTAAAATTGCTCGTCGTGACAATACGATTTAGGAGACGAATGATGACTTCAAGAAAACTTTCTCTACTTTCGCTAATCGTGCTGACGTTTGCCGTCGCTCTTTCAGGACAAACGGCGAGACGCCCGCTGAAGCTCGATGACCTCGCTCGCTTTCGCGACGTGCGCGATCCGCAGCTTTCTCCCGACGGACAATGGGTCGCGTACGTCGTCTCGACCACCGACACGAAAGAGGACAAGAGCAACACGCACATCTGGATGATTGGCTACGATGGTAAGAGCGATCGCCAGATCACCTTCAGCAACGATAGCGAAAGTTCGCCGCGCTGGAGTCCCGACGGAAAATATCTTTCATTCACATCTTCGCGGCCGGGAAAGGCGAAAGGCAGTCAGGTGTGGCTGCTCGATCGCAGCGGCGGCGAGGCTTATCAACTCACCGAATTGAAAGGCCGTTTGCAGGGCTATGAATGGTCGCCGGATTCACAGCGACTGGCGCTGCTTATTGGCGATCCTGATCCTGATGCACCGGATCCGGCAGCCACTCCCACTCCCGGCGTGCCTCCGAAACCGCCGAAGCCGATCGTCATCGATCGCTATCGATACAAACAGGATGTGCAGGGATATTTGCTCTCAGGTCGCCACACTTACATTTACCTGTATGACATCGCGACCAAGAAGCTCGATCGTTTGACGAAGAGCAAATGGGATGAGTCCTCGCCTTCATGGTCGCCTGACAGCGCGCGCCTCGCGTTCATGAGCAATCACGCCGACGATCCCGACCGCGATCCGGCCGCGCAGTTGTACGTCGCCGACGCCAAGGCGGGCGTGACTGAGAAGCAATTAACGACGTCGGACAATCGCGCCAGTCGTGCGCGGCCTGAGTGGTCGCCGGATGGGACATGGCTCGTCTTCACCGAGGGTGACGAGAAAAAATTTGGCGCTTACAACATGGAACACTTGATGTTCGTGCCGGCTGACGCGAGCGCCGCGCCCACGCGAGTGAAAGCGGTTGAGGATCTCGATCGCGGTGTTTCAGGTTTGCGATTCGGTAGTGAGGCCGGGTCGCTGCTCGCCTTAGTTAGCGACGATCGTTCAGTCTATCCGATCAGCATCGCCCGCAACGCGATCAAGCGACTGCTCGATCCGCCCGTCGTCGTTTCGAGCTTGTCGATCGCCGGCAGTCACACCGTTCTGCTTTCCGGCGACGATAAGAAGCCGACAGACATCTATGCAATGGAAGGCAAGACTCTCCGTCAGCTTACTCATCAGAACGACGCGCTGTTGAATGAGCTTCAGCTTGCCGAAACAGCAGATGTCAGTTTCAAGAGCAAAGATGGGACAGAAGTGCACGGCCTACTGACTTATCCGGTTGGTTACAAGAAAGGCACAAAAGTCCCGTTGTTGCTGCGCATACACGGTGGCCCAAACGGACAGGACCAGCATTCGTTTAGTTTCGAGCGCCAGTTTTTCGCCGCCAACGGTTACGCAGTCGTGGCGGTGAACTATCGTGGCAGCTCCGGGCGCGGCCAAAAGTATTCGCGCGCGATTTTTGGTCGAAGACCTGGAAGCCGGCGTCGATCATGTGATTCAAATGGGCGTCGCCGACCCCGACCGATTAGGCGTCGGCGGCTGGAGCTACGGCGGCATTCTCACCGATTACATGATCGCCACCGACCCGCGCTTCAAAGGCGCCACCAGCGGCGCCGGCACTGCGTTCACCGTCGCGTTCTACGGCACCGATCAATACATCATTCAGTACGATTACGAAATCGGTCCGCCATGGAATCCGAAGGCCTGGGAAACCTACGTCAAGATCTCGTATCCCTTCCTGCACGCCGATCGCATCAAGACCCCGACGCTATTCCTCGGCGGCGAGCGCGACTTCAACGTCCCCGTCCAGGGTGGCCAGCAAATGTACCAAGCCCTGCGCAGCCTCGGCGTTGAAACGCAACTGGTGATCTATCCGAACGAATTTCACGGTATTACGCGTCCGAGCTACGTTCGCGATCGATATGAAAGATATCTCGCGTGGTACGACAAATACGTGAAGAATCTGCAAGCACCGAAGAAGAATGTGG
>QHXG01000533.1 GCA_003222845.1 Acidobacteriota bacterium
TGAAGCAAGAGTTGGAAGTTCAAACTCGACTTGAGCGGTCGGGCGAGTCAGGGGCAGGCCGCGGAGAAAGACTCGTCACGAGCGGCGAGCAGATGGCGATGGTGACTGGTCCACAATCTGCGTCGCGCACCGCTGGCGCGGGAACAATACAACCGATATCGAGCGCCGAGTATATCGTCAGCGAGATCAAGAGCCATAAGCGAAGCGTGGTGCTTGGCGTCGCAGCGCTGGTGATCGCGGTCGCGGCCGTCGTCTATTTCTTTTACTTCGCTAAGAGCGGCGAGACAATAGACTCGGTTGCAGTCCTTCCGTTCGTAAACGCCAGCAACAATCCCGACACGGAATACCTTTCGGACGGACTCAGCGACAGCATTATCGACAGTCTTTCACATTTGCCGAATCTCAAAAAAGTGAGCGCGTTCAATTCGGTCTTGCGTTATAAGGGAAAGCAAGTAGACCCGCAGGCTGTAGGGCGCGAGTTGAACGTCCGGGCCGTACTCACGGGCAGACTCGTGCAGCGCGGCGGTGATCTTTTAATCAGCGCCGAGCTTGTCGACGTCAAGGACAACAAGCGGCTGTGGGGCGGACAATACAACCGAAAGTCGGCAGACATTTTCAACCTCCAGGGTGAGATCGCGCGCGAGATCTCCGAGAAGTTGCGACTGAAGCTGACCGGCGAACAGAAGGAGCGGCTGGCTAAGCCCCACACCGAAAATGCCGAAGCCTACCAGCTTTTTCTGCAAGGCCGCTACTATTGGCATAAGTCTACAGATGAGGCTCGGATCGAAAGCGGCGAGTATTTTCAGAGGGCGATTGAAAAAGATCCGAACTACGCGCTGGCGTATGCCGGCTTGTCAGATTACTACGCCGCGATGGCATTCTTCGGTCAGATGCCGCCAAAGGAAGCCTGGCGGAAATCAGAGGAGGCGGCAGTCAAGGCGTTAGCCATTGACGACGCGCTCGGCGAAGCTCACTTTGCATCGGCGGTGGTCAAGACTTGGTACGACTGGAACTGGACGGGCGGCGAGCGAGAATTCAAGCGCGCGATTGAGTTGAATCCGGAGTTTGCAGAGGCTCACGCCTTGTATACTTACCTGCTGGAGACGACCGGGAGATTTGACGAAGCCGTCAACGAGGCGAAACGATCTCAAGAGGTTGACCCGCTCTCAACACACTATCGGGCGGATGTGGGACACATTCTCTATCATGCTCGACGGTACGACGAGGCACTTGAAGAATACCGGAAAGTACTCGAGAAGGATCCTAACTCCATAAATGCGCACTTAGGTCTCGGAGAGGTCTACGTGACGCAAAGAAGGTACGAGGAAGCTCTCGCGGAGATCCTCAAGGCGAGACCTCTCGCTAAAGGGCCGAGGCAGCTTGCGAGGATCGGGGCCGTCTACGGCGCCGCGGGCAAGAGAGATGAGGCGATCAAGATACTCGAAGAAGTGAAGGGGCTAACCGGCAAACGTTATGATTTAGGGGCACACATCGCGGCCATCTACGCGGTGCTGGGGAATAAAGATGAGGCGTTCGCGTGGCTTGATAATGCTTATGAGGCGCACACTTTTGTCCTGATTGAACTGAAAGTGAATCCAATGTTCGACACGCTTCGCTCAGACCCGCGATTCGTGGATTTGCTAGGGCGTATGCGCCTCGCGCCGTGAAGTTGAGTTCAGATTTCAGGCTTCAGCCTGCTTGCGACAACAGCAACCTGAAGGTTGAATTCTAAACCAGGGGAACAATGACCGGCAGAAAAGCAATCAACTTACTTTTCCTTTTTGCCTATTTCCTTTCACTCTCTATCTGCGCACTTGGTCAAAGCCAAACTACAGGCCGCATTGTCGGGACGGTTAAGGATGAAAGAGGAGCCGTCATTGTGGGGGCGGAGGTAACCGTCACCAGCCTTGCCACCGCCGAAGAACGAAAAGTAACCACCGACACGGAAGGCAACTACGCCGTCCCGCTCTTGCCGCCCGGTGCATATCGCGTCAGAGTCACGGCCAGCGGATTCAGCTCGGCTCTCTTCGATTCTGTCCAGGTAGTCATCACTGAAACCACCACCCTCAATACGGCGCTCACAGTTGCCGGAATGATCGTTGATCCAGTTACCGTCCGCGCTGCGCCGCTCATCCAAACGGACGGCCCGCAGATGGGCCGTGTCGTTGACTCGCGCGCAGTCTCAGAGTTGCCGCTCGCGACGCGCAATTTCACACAGATTCTCGCGCTCTCGCCGGGTACCTCAGTGGCTCTGCCCGACAACTCGGCTCTGGGTCGCAACTCACAAAACGTCTCGGTCAACGGCGCGCGCGTGACTCAGAATGATTTCGAGATCAATGGCATTGACGCCAATAAAATAGATACAAACTCCACGACGAGCTTGGCCGTGCCCGCGCCGGAGACGATTCAGGAATTCAAGGTGCAGACCTCGCTTTACGACGCGACGTTTGGACGTGGCGGCGGCGGCAATGTTCAGGCGGTCACGAGGAGCGGCACGAACGATTTTCACGGCGCGGCGTACGAATACTTCCGCAACGATGCGCTTAACGCCAACAACCCGTTTTTGAAAGCGGCAGGTGTGAAGCGGCCAACACTCCAGCGCAATGTTTTCGGCGGGCTGCTCGGCGGCCCGATCAAGACTAATAGATCATTCTTCTTCGTCTCGTATCAAGGCACTCGCGAGCGCAACGGCGCGTCGCGTAACAGTCTGACGTCCAGCGTCCTGGTCGCGCAGGGTTTGACTGACGATCGTTCACCACAAACCCTGCTGGCGACCTTTAGGCCTCGACAGTCGAACGGCCTGCCCGCGACCTCGATTAACCCGGTGGCGCTGGCTCTTTTGAACGTAAAGCTACCTAATGGCCAATTCCTGATCCCCACGCCGCGGGCTGACGGTCATTACTCAGGCTCGGCCATCTCCACCTATCGCGAAGATCAATTCAACCTGAACACTGACTACCGCATCAACGAAAAGGATTGGTTGGCGGT
>QHXG01000219.1 GCA_003222845.1 Acidobacteriota bacterium
CATCCTCATCGCCTTCACCGTAGTGATGACGATGGTCGCTTACACCGTGCTGGCTGAGCGCCGCGTGCTGGGGTTCATCCAGGGCCGCCTTGGTCCAAATCGAGTTGGTCCTCAGGGGTTCCTGCAGCCGATTGCTGATTTGCTGAAGTTCATCCTCAAGGAAGACATCATACCGGACAAATCAACTCGCTTCGTCTATTTTCTCGCGCCGGTGATTGCCACCACGGCAGCTTTGATGACGATTGTCGTTTACCCATTCGGACCGGAGATTCATCTGCCGTTCGTGGGTACGATCCAACTGGTAGTCACGCGGCTGGATATCGCGTTGCTTTATGTACTCGGAATTACTTCGGTCGGCGTTTACGGGATTGCGCTCGCCGGCTGGTCGTCGAACAACAAATACAGTTTGATGGGCGGGCTACGTTCTTCGGCGCAGATGATTTCGTATGAACTGGCGCTGGGGCTTGCGCTGATCGGTGTGATCCTACAATCCGGCACGCTCGATCTTTATCGCATTGTCGAGCTGCAAAGCGGGCACTTGGGCGTGACGGGTTGGAATCTGATTTGGGTGCAACCGCTGGGCTTCATTATTTACTTGATCGCCGCCATTGCTGAAACGAACCGCGTGCCTTTCGATCTTCCTGAAGCGGAAACGGAACTCGTGGCCGGATTTCACACTGAATACAGCGCCATGAAGTTTGCGCTGTTCTTCCTGGCCGAATACGTAAACATGTTCACCGTTTCGATGCTGGCTACCACTTTGTTTCTTGGCGGTTGGAATGGCCCATTCGTGCATCAGTTGCCATGGCTGGGTATCTTTTATTTCCTCGGCAAAGTGATCCTGTTTCTTTTTCTCTATATTTGGCTGCGGGGCACACTGCCGCGCTTTCGTTTCGATCAGTTGATGGCGTTTGGTTGGAAATATCTGGTGCCGGCGGCGATTATCAACATCGTGCTGACGGCGACTTTGCAATGGTTGCCGGTGTTTGATTACGTGAGCAAGTTTCTAAAAACTACGACGGGCTGGTGGGGGTAGAAACGAAGACAACAACCTGAAGGTTGAACTCTAAACCCTGGCTGCGGGCGTTGAGAGTTCAAGCTTTAGCTTGTTTTGATTGCCAAAAGAATGGTTGCGATCCTCTTTATTCTCTTCGCCGGTATGGCCGTTGGCTGCGCGATCTCGATGGTCGCGCAGCGTAATCCGCTTTACAGCGCGATTTCCCTGATTGGCGTCTTCATTTCGCTAGCTTGTTTATACGTGACGCTGGCGGCGCCGTTCATCGCTGCCGTGCAGGTAATTGTTTATGCGGGCGCGATCATGGTCCTGGTTGTGTTCGTGATCATGTTGCTAAACGTCGAAGCGGAAGAACGGCCGATGCGTCTGCGCTCTTTGATCCCTATCGCTGTCGGACTGGCGGCAATTCTTTTTGCGGAAGCGATCTTCATCATCTTCTTTGTCCAGGCATCGCCTTCGACGCCTACCGACAATATTTCTAATGTTGGTTTGACGTCATCGATCGGCGCCGGACTATTTACCAGCTACCTCTTGCCATTCGAGATCACGTCGGTGCTTCTATTGATGGCGATCGTCGGCGCTATGACTTTGGCCCGGCGCGGCGGTTTGGTTCCAGCCGACGCGGGCATCGTTCCTGGGGATCAAGTTTTCTCGAAAGAGCTGTTGGATCGCCGCGACATTGGCGACTTGAGCGCTGTCGCGACGCATTCGACGGAGGAAGCGGCGCGTTTGCTCGGTGTCGAAGAGCATCACGCTCACGACGATGAATGAGGAAGAGTTCTTTGTACTTGGTGCTTTGGTCTTGGATGTGTAGATGGAGAAGCGCTACTACCGATAAAGAAATCAAAGCACAAAGGGCAAAGTACAAAGCACAAAGTATGTTTTTATGATTCCACAGCTTTCATGGTATCTGGCGCTTTCGGCGGTGCTGTTCACGATTGGAGCGGTTGGCGTGCTGATCAAACGCAACGTGATCTCGATGTTCATGTGCATCGAGTTGATGCTGAACGCCGTCAACCTGACATTCGTCGCGTTCTCGAGTTTCTTCCGCGACGTCTCGGGTCAGTTGTTCGTCTTTATCGTGATGACCGTAGCGGCGGCGGAAGCGGCAGTCGGCTTAGGAATCATCATCTCCATCTTTCGCAATCGCGAATCGCTGGATGTCGATGATGCGAGTGTTTTGAAGCTTTAACTGGGAGCGCGGGCGTCCCGCCCGCAATTGATGCGGACGAGACGTCCGCGCTCCCAGCGAAGAGGTTAATGCAAAGCAATCTTCTCAGTCTAATCATCTTTGCTCCACTGCTTGGCGCGGCGATCAATTGGTTCGTCGGGCGTCGTCTGCGCCGCGAGCGCTTTATCGGAATCGTCGCCTGCGCATCGGTTGGCGTATCGACAATCATTGCCTTCTATTTCGCTTTCAAATCGGATGGCGCGCTGCGAACGATGCAGCCGGTCATGGACCACCTCTGGACTTGGATTCAAGTTGGAGCATTCCGCGCCGACTTCGGCTTGGCGATGGATCGTCTGAGCGGCATCTACGCGCTGTTCGTTACTTTCGTCGGCCTTTTGATTCACATCTTCGCGACCGGCTACATGCGAGGCGACGATGGTTACTATCGCTTTTTCGCCTATTTGAATCTGTTCATGTTCGCGATGCTGACGCTCGTGCTGGCCGACAACTTCCTGTTGATGTTCGTCGGTTGGGAAGGCGTCGGACTCTGTTCTTACCTGCTGATTGGTTACTACCTCGATCGCGACGAAGCTGCGCCGGCCGCGAAAAAAGCATTTATTGCTAACCGGGTCGGTGATTGGGGTTTTGTGCTGGGCATCATGCTGGTGTTCTTTTTTACGTCATCGCTCGGTAAGGCATCGATCAGTTTCTTTGACAAGCCGGCATACGGTGTAGCTAGCGCCTTGAACACCATCGTCGCGATCCCATCGGTCGATCCGTTTTCCTGGCACGCGATCTTTGCCGGGGGCATTACCTCAATCGCAGTTCTGCTTTTCATCGGCGCCACCGGCAAGAGCGCCCAGATTCCTTTGTTTGTTTGGCTGCCGGACGCGATGGCTGGTCCGACACCGGTCTCAGCATTGATTCATGCCGCGACAATGGTGACGGCGGGCGTCTACATGGTCGTGCGCTGCTCGGCCATTTATACACATGCGCCAACGGCAATGTTTATCATCGCTGTCATCGGCGCAGTGACGGCCTTGTTCGCCGCGACGATCGGAATCGCGCAGAACGATATCAAGAAAGTTCTCGCTTATTCGACGATCTCCCAGCTTGGCTACATGTTTCTCGCTTGTGGCGTGGGCGCTTTCGTGGCCGCGATTTTTCATGTGATGACGCATGCATTTTTCAAGGCGCAGCTTTTCCTCGGTTCAGGTTCGGTAATCACAGGGCTGCATCACGAGCAGGACATGCGCCGAATGGGTGGATTGCGAAAGTACATGCCGATCACCTGGCTCACGATGTGCGCGGGCTGGTTGGCGATTTGCGGGGTCCCGATTTTTGCGGGCTTCTTCTCGAAGGATCAGATTCTCTGGAAGACTTGGGTGGCCGGACAATTCAGTCTTCCGGCTGGTTTCGGCAAAGTCCTCTGGTTCATTGGCGCAGTGACAGCGCTTTTGACTGCGGTTTACATGACTCGCTTGATGGTGATGACTTTTGGGGGCTCGGAACGGTTTCGCGAGCACCATGTAGAGCCAACTGTTAGTTTGCATCACAACGAACACGAGACTAACGAATCGCAAATTGACAATTCGCGCCACTCGCATGAACCACACGAGTCACCGCTCTCGATGACCGTGCCGCTGGTTGTGTTGGCTGTGCTTTCCACGATCGGCGGATTAGTTGGTGTTCCCTACGCTATAAGTTCGCTTACCGGTGGCCATCCCGAGAATTATTTTGAAAAGACCCTCTCGCCAGTCGTCAGCGCTGTGCCGGCGAATGAAACTGCCGAGCGCGGCGGCCAGAACGAACCAATATGGTTATCACCAAAGCCGGAACCAGTTGACGGTCGTCCGGCAGTTGCGCAGGTCGGCGAGGCTCCGAATTCGGCAACCGGCGTGGAAACCGCGAGCCCGCAAGAGATTTCGCAGGAACGCATCTTCGCGCTTATTTCGATCGCGATTGCGCTATCCGGTATCGGAATTGGTTGGTTCATGTTTCAGGCTCAGCCGCTGCGTCGGATGCCGAGTTTGCTGGAACACAAATACTACGTCGATGAGATTTACGACGCGGCGATCATCAATCCAATTCATGTCGCATCGCGCGAAGGGTTGTGGAAGATTTTCGATCTCGGAGTTATCGACGGCCTGATTCACAGTTTGGGAAAAACGGTTGTTAATTTTGGCAGGACGTTTCGTTATATGCAGATTGGTTTTGCGCGCGGGTACGCGGCGATCATTTTAGCGGGTGCAATAATCATTATTGGTTACTTCGCATACAACGGCGCGCACGTGCTGAGGTTTTTGATGAGATAGTTTGGAGTGCGCCGGCAGAGCGAAGCGGCGACGGCGCTTTGGATATTTCGTCGTCGCGAGTGAGAAAGCCAGTGCGATCTAAAGCGCCGTCGCCGCTTTGCTCTGCCGGCGCACTCCAAAGGTTCTTATGAATCATTTGCTCACAATCCTGGTTCTCCTGCCGCTAATCGGCGCGGCCACGACGCTTATCTATAGTTTCACTCCCGGCGCGCGCGAATCGCATCATCGTTGGATCGCCCTGGGTTTTAGCACGCTTTCGTTTCTCGTCTCGCTACTGCTGATTCAGAGCGCCAGTGGCAACATCGCATCGTTTCGTTTAGAAGAGAACTATTCCTGGATTACATCGATCGGCGCGCGCTTTCACCTTGGCGTGGACGGAATCAGTCTCTGGCTCGTCTTGTTAACAACCTTGCTGATGCCGATTTCGATTCTTTCAAGCTGGACGGCGATCACCAGGCGGCAGCTCACGTATTACATCCTGATGTTGCTGCTCGAATCGGCCATGATCGGCGTTTTTATCTCACTCGATCTGTTGCTGTTCTATCTTTTTTTCGAAGCCTCGCTGATTCCGATGTTCTTCCTAATCGGTATCTGGGGCGGCGAGCGAAAGATTTACGCCGCAGTCAAGTTCTTCATTTACACATCGGTCGGCTCGCTGCTGATGCTGGTCGGCATCATCGCGCTTTATTTTATTCATCAGAGAGCGACCGGCATCGCGACGTTTGATTACGCGATACTCGTCGATACCCTGCGAAGCGGTGCGCTGACAATCTCGCCGCGGGCGGAGTTCTGGCTGTTCCTGGCGTTCGCGTTCGCTTTCTGCATCAAGATACCGCTGTGGCCGCTGCACACCTGGCTGCCGGACGCGCACACCGAAGCGCCCACTGCGGGCTCGGTAATTCTCGCCGGCATTCTGCTCAAGATGGGCACCTACGGTTTACTGCGCTTCAATTTCGGACTGTTCCCGAATGCTGCGAAGCAGTTCGCGCCAATCATGATTACGCTGGCAGTAATCGGCATTATCTATGGCGCGCTGGTCGCGATGGTGCAGCCTGACGTGAAGCGACTGGTGGCTTACTCATCAGTCAGCCACATGGGATTTGTCGTGCTCGGTCTGTTTTCATTCACTGAGGAAGGGATGCAGGGCGCCCTTTATCAAATGCTGACTCATGGCGTGTCCACCGGCGCGCTTTTTTTGATCGTTGGCATGATTTACGAGCGGCGCCACACGCGCATGATTTCAGACTTTGGCGGTTTGGCGCGACCGATGCCTTGGTTCTCAGCGTTCTTTGTCATTGCTTCGCTCTCGTCGATCGGACTGCCGTTTCTAAACGGTTTTGTCGGCGAGTTCTTAATCATGATGGGAGCGTGGACGTCGACGATCGTTCGTCACGTTTGGATCGTAACCATGCTGGCGGGAACAGGAATGATTTGGGCGGCAGTGTACATGCTCTGGATGTTGCAGCGCGTTGTGTTCGGCACGAAGACCAGCGAAGCAAACGCCAAGCTCTCGGATCTAAATGCACGTGAGATTGGATTGCTGGTGCCCCTGCTGGTGTTGATGTTCTTCATGGGCATATATCCAAGCACGTTTCTGAGCCGCTCGCGGGCGAGCATTGAGGCAGCGCGGCAGCGAATTAGTTCTCCACAGTCTGGAGGCGTGAACATTGCCTTAACCGAGCGGCGTGGTTCTTTGCGAGAGCAGGTTCATCACCGTTGAGCGTTGACATATCTCTTAGCGTTTAGTCTCCGAGGAGTCTTACCGCGTAGCGGTCTAATGATTTTAGCCCGGTCTTTCAAGGCCGGGTAGACGGGCGGCTAAAAGATACGCGTCGCGTCAGCGACGATTGAATTGAACGTGTCTTATAGAAGCATGGAATCGAATACCACCAACGTTATCTTAGGGAATGATTCAGCCGTCGCTAACGCGACGACGTACGTTTTCACGCGACCGGACCCCGCCTTAAAAGACGGGGCTAAACTCAATGGGCCGCTACGCGGCGCTTCTCTTAATTCTCCATGCGGAAAGCGTTGGCAGACCGATGATTCGATGAAGCGGCCCTATCGCACATTATCAATCACAGTTTTGCTAAGCCTTCTCTTCGTCACGCACGGCATGGCGTTGGGTCAGGAGAAGGCCGCGCTCACTGACCGAAAATTTAAGTTACAGGGTCTCGACGGTCGCGTCTACGACCTGGCGGATCAGCGCGGCAACGTCCTGCTGGTTTCATTCGGGGCGACCTGGTGCGCACCGTGCAGCACCGAGTTGAGGGCGTTGGAAGAACTGCTGGCAGAATATCAGAACCAGCCGGTAAAGTTTTACTGGGTCAGCATTGAACGACCTGAGGAAGTCAGCGACAACGGTTTGAAGCGCTACGCGAGAGAGCGAAAGGTAAGCTTTCCAGTGCTGCGCGACACCGCGAAAATGGTCTTTCTACAATTTTCACCCCGAGTGCGTCTGCCGATGATCGTAATGCTTAGCAAGGATGGCCAAGTCGATCTGCCAGTGCAGTTCGGGATGCGCACACCCGCCGAAGCCTACAAGGCGGATATTCGGGGCCGGCTTAATAGGTTGTTAACTCAGAAGGTACACTCAGGGCTCTAAGTTCGTGTTTCTTCGTTTTGATTTCGTGTGATTTCGTGGATCGTTTGTTTTCGGTGGGCGACGATCCACGAAACAACACGAAGAAGTCGCAAACGCACACGAACCGACGAATTGAGAAATAGTCTCGCTGTTTGACGCAGAAAATGTTCTTAGCATTCCAAGCCGCCAATCCTGATCTCAGCTTCTCGCTGATCGCTCCGGAAGCAATCGTCAGCGTTGCGGGCGTGATCGTGATGATGGTTGACGCCTTCTCCCGGCGCGGCCAGCGTTGGGTGACGGGAGTGCTGTCGATCATTGCTTTGATCGCCGCCGGCATAGCTTCACTCTGGCTTTGGGCCGCAGCGCCGCTTCAGCGCGCGGCTTTCAACGGCATGATTGTGCTGGATGAGTTGCGGCTGAGCTTCACGCTCATCTTTGTCATTGTCTCGATCCTAACGGTTCTGATCGCGTCCGTGTGGATCGAAGGCGAGAAGCTGCCCGCAGGCGAGTTCCATTCGCTGCTATTGTTTGCTACCTGCGGCATGATGTTGATGGCTTCAGCGGGTGATTTGGTGATTGTGTTTCTCGGCCTGGAAATACTTTCCATCGCGACGTACGTGCTGGCCGGCTTTCGCCACACCGATGTTCGTTCCAATGAATCTTCATTGAAATACTTCATTCTCGGTTCGTTCGCGTCCGCATTCCTGCTTTACGGCATCGCCTTGATTTACGGGGCGACTGCGACTGAGACGCTGCCTGGCACCACGAACATCGCGGCAATCGCGGGACGCTTGGATCAATCGTTGTATCCGCCGCTCTTATTCGCAGGCGTAGCGATGCTGATCGTTGGTTTTGGTTTCAAGATTGCCACCGCACCATTTCACGTTTGGACGCCCGATGTTTACGAGGGCGCGCCTACGCCCGTAACCGCGTTTATGGCTGCCGGCCCGAAAGCTGCCGGGTTCGCTTCGTTTATGCGCGTCTTTCTATTCGGTTTTCCGATCGCCACGGTCGCCGCGAGCACCAGCGGCTATGCGCACCAGAGTTGGGTTGGCGCGCTGGCAATCATGGCAGTGCTGACGATGACGATCGGCAACGTGGTGGCCATTGTGCAGAACAACGTTAAGCGCATGCTGGCTTACTCTTCGATTGCGCATGCCGGTTATGCCCTCGTGGGATTTGTCGCCGCGGGCGCTGCTTCCGATCCGTTGGAAAGAAACAGTGCGCTGACCGCGGTCACATTCTATCTGCTCACTTACGCCGTGATGAATATGGGCGCATTCGGGATCGTCACGCTGATTGCTCGCAGCGGCGACCGGCGCAACGAGGTTGACGACTACAACGGCATCGGCTTCATTTCGCCGGTTCTCGGATTTTCGCTTTCAATATTTCTGCTGAGTTTGTTAGGCATTCCACTGACGGCGGGCTTCATGGGCAAGATCATGGTCTTCAGCGCTGCTCTGCGCGAAGGGTACGTGTGGCTGGTCGTTATCGCCGTTCTGAACACAGTGGTATCTGCTTATTACTACTTGCGTCTTATTATCGTCATGTTCTTTCGCGAGCGAACCGAAGCCTGGGAACCGCCGCGTATTCCTGCAAGTGTAGCGCTCGCATTGGTGTTAACGATCGTCGGAGTCTTTTATCTCGGTCTCTTCCCCGGGCGAGTAATCAATGCTTTCAATTCGCGGCCAGCCATCTCTCTGTCGGTCCGATAACCCATGAAATCGGCGGCTAACTTGTTGTCTGATATTGAAGAGACGATGGGCGACTTATGGTTGCCGGGAATTTATCGTGAGATCATCCTGAAAATGCGCACGCGTTCATATGAGTTTCCCACGTTACCAAAGCCGGCCGACCCACAGATTCACCACACCTTACTCGGAGTTGAATTAAAGGCTGGACGACGACGAATGTTATGTCCCGATCTGACCACGGCGCGTTATCTCGCAGTTTTCGTGCGCCTGGGTAGCCGGGCGGTCGCCATCCCTTACGACATCACAAAGAGTTCGCGGGTTGCGGATGAACTTGAACGGGCCTGGCATCGCATGTTGCTGCTGGCCGACAGCCTGACAACTGATCGAACTCCGGCATTTCGCACTCGCCTTCGCAAGCTATTAATTGCTAAAGTACAAGCGGAGATTGCCGCGGCTGGCCCCGGGCCGCGCATCCCTGAATTCAAACAAACAACAATACAAAGAGAGCCGCCACCAAAAGGCACAAAATGCGCAAAAGAGTTTCAGAACCGCGAGCGGTAGCGACCGGATCAAAGCGAGCCCTTTTATCTTTGATTTGTCTTATGCCTCTTGCGCCTTTCTGTGGCTAAAATCTTGTGATGACGCCTGAGACAAACGACCTTATCACCGGCGAAACTCAAAGCTCCGAATTGATTGAGCCGCTTCCCTTCCCTTTCAATCAGCGCACGTTCTGCCACTACGAGCTCGTTGAGAAAAGTATCGATCAGGCGCGGGTGCTGATTGTCGACAACCTGCTCCGCGACGAAGGCGATCTGTCGGAAGTGGCGCGAGCGGATTGGAGAAAAAACACGTCGGTTCAGCTCAAGCGCGAGCGCCAAATTGCCGCTTTGGCGTTGCAGAATATCGTTGCCAACGTCGAACGTCTGGTTAAGCAACCTGAGACCCGCATCGTTCACGTGACCGCGCTGGCCGAAAGCGTTAGGGAGTTTCAGCCCCATGCGATCGTGCTCAGCGGTACGCTGCGAGATTTTGATTACTACAAACCGGAAATCCTTGAAAACTTTGCTGGCTTCATCCGCCAGACGACGGCACCCGTGCTCGGCATCTGCGGTGGGCATCAACTTATCGGTTTGAGTTTTGGCGCGGGGGTCATCACCTTAGACAGCCGAGAGCAACGCGAGCAACGTGACAATCGCATCACCGAATATCAATACCGTCTGGTGCGCATCACCGACCCCAGTGACCCGATCTTTGCCGGCATCGACAATCCGCAATCGAGCCCCTGGCAGGATTACACCAGAGAAGGACGGATTCTGCGCGTTTGGCAAAATCACGGCCTGCAACTCGATCGCCTGCCGGAAGGGTTTACGCTTCTGGCAACTTCATATCTCTGCAAGAACCAGATGATGGTCAAACGCTCTGACGGCCAGCTAATCTACTCCGTTCAGTTTCATCTGGAGAAATCCTTCGAAGATTGGAACAAGAGCCGCACCCGCTGGGAACATCCGAATGAATCGCGCGATGGAAGAATTCTGTTTGAGAACTTTCTGCGGCTTGCCCTTGACCGCGGCAAATGAAAATTTGAAAAGCCACAAGGAGAGATGTAATCTCGGCATTATTCGGAGGACTGAAGGATGAGCCAGAATTTCGCGCAAGTAGTAGAAGCAGTAAAGGAGCTTTCGCTCGCTGAGAAAGAAGAGTTGCAAGAGTTGCTTCGGAAGTACGCAATCGAGGAGAGGCGTCAAGAACTTCTGGAGGATCTTGAGGCTAGTCTGCAAGAATGGCGTGAAGGAAAACTAACCTTTTCCAGCGATATCGACACCCTCAAACAAGATCTCTCCCATGATTGAGATTTCGTTCAGCACATCGTTTCGCAAAGCATTCAAGCGAAAGGTCCGCGGTAATCCAACTCTGGAAGAGCGCTTCTGGGAACGAATCGCGATCTTTAAAAACAATCCTTTTGACCCAAGACTGAGAACTCATAAACTCACCGGGTCGATGCGAGATTGGTGGAGTTTCAGCATCGACTATGACCTAAGAGTCCTTTTCGTATTCGTCGAACCGGGCCGTGCTTTGTTTGGTAATATCGGGACCCATGACGAAGTTTATTGAGGGCATCGGAGAACCGCCACGCTAGGAACACGTCTTTGTCGCGAAAGTCTAGCTGCTGCCGCCGAATCATTGGCGGCGCGCGATCCTCATCTCGCTTCAATCTATCAGGTTCATGGCGTCCCGCCGATGTGGGGAAGACGACCAGGATTCGTTACTCTTTTGCGCATCGTTATTGAGCAACAAGTCTCGCTGGTTTCTGCCCGTTCAATGTTCGAGCGACTCAAGGCGAACATTCAACCCTTTACGGCCGAACGCTTCATCGAGGTGGGTGAAAGTTACTTGCGATCGTTAGGAGTCACGCGACAAAAGGCGCGTTACTGCGTCGAGGTGGCACGCGTTTTCAATGATGGGCGATTAGAAAAACTCAGCAGAATGAATGACGAAGATGCTTACGCGGCCTTACGCAGCATCCAAGGCATCGGCCCGTGGACCGCGAATGTCTACCTCCTAATGGCCCTCAGGCGTCCCGATATCTGGCCTGACGGTGACGTAGCTCTAGCAACCGCCGTCGCGAAACTCCGCAAAACAAACACACGTCCTTCATTCATTGAACTCGCGCAAATAGCGGAAGCCTGGCGTCCTTATCGCTCTGTTGCCGCGCGGATGTTGTGGCAATATTATCTGGCGGAACGCAGTACATTCGTTTCCTGATTAGTACTGACTGATGCTGATCTGCGTGTGTATATGTGGGTACTGATCTGATTGGATGCGCGCGCGAGCGCAAACCTGACGTGAGTGAGACTTTACCCGACGACAACGATACCGGAAGTAGCTTCCTGGACTGCGCGGTGCAGATCGCGCAGGCCATTGATAATCTTGAAGGGCGGGCTGAAGTTATATCTCTCATAGCGATCAAATACGCTGAATCAGGACAACTCGATGTTGCCGTCGACCTGGCAGAAACCATCCACGACTCCTACCAACGAGACCAGGCCCGAGCCGCGCTTGCTGCCAAATTTATTGAACTTGGCGCCGCTGATTACGCCGAGAAGTTATGCGATCTGATCGAAGACGATACTGCTTATGCTCTGGCGACAGAGGAAATGGCTGTTGCCTATGCAGAGTCAGGCGAATTTGAAAAGTCTATCGCTGTCGCTCATAGGTTAGCGGATAGTGCTCCAACATTAAGCCGGATAGCGCTCACATTCGTTGCCGGTGGTCATCCGGTTCAGGCTCTTGAGGTCGCCCGATCTATCGATTACCCCGATTTGAAAGCGCCGGTTATGGTTGAGCTGGCGGCCCATGCTCTTCACGATGGACGCAACGCAGAGGCTTCAGAGCTTCTGCAGGAAGCGACAAATGCCGCGGAAGAGATCGAGTTTGCCGAGCCCCGAATCTCTATTCTGGTTTCGATTGCTTCTCTTCATGGAAAATGCGGCCAGCCGGCGCAGGCTTTGGAAATCCTGGCTCGTGCGCATCAACTTTGTAAACAATCTGAAGCCCGCGCTAAGGATTCTGCTTTAGCGCAAGTCGCTGGTGGATTTGCCGAGCTACACCGTTACGATCAGGCCGATGAAGTGATTGAAGAAATCGAAAACCCGTTTCAATTCGCCCACGCTAACGTCAAGGTGGCGCTCGAGTGCTACCAGGCTGGTGACAGCACCAGAGCGCTTACCTTATTCGCAGACGCGTTGGAAATAGGCAGAGATGAGGAGGTTTATGGCGCCGAGACTCTTATGCTGCGCGAGACTTTGCTTTATAAGTTAGCGGTTTGCTACGCCACGATCGGTCATCGCGAAGAAGGTTTGCAAGTAATCGGAATGATGGATTCTCAGGACCAGCAACATCGCGCCCTGGCAGAGATTGCAAAACTGTATGTGCGTACCGGGAATAATAGCCAGGTGTTTGAAGTGACTGAGATGATCAAAGACGAGTACGCAAGGGTTCTCTGTGAGCTGGAAATTGTCGACGCGTTTATAGCATCCGACCAATTCGCTTTAGCCGACCATATGCTACTCCAGGCACTTGCCCGCGCTGCTACGATCGAGCGAGCCAACCAGAAAGCGTCATCCTTAATGGAAATCGCTCCCAGGCTTGCGCGCAGAGAACAAGCTACCAAAGCCTCGGAGGTGCTATTCGAAGCTCTCACCGCTCTGCAGATGATTGATGATAGTTATTATCAATCACATGCTCTGATCAACTTAGCCGGCAAATACCTGGAACTGGGACAACCGCCGGGTCAAAGAGAACAGACGGTCCTGGAAGCAATCAGACTGAAGCTAGAACCATGAACAGTTCCTGAATGCGGCTTTGCCGACTGATGTGCGGAAGGTCAGAGACGTCGGAGACCTTCCGCACATCGGGCGGCAGAGCCGCAAATCCGCACATCGGGGGCGAAGCCGCGAGAATGTCACACTCCGAAAGCTAATCTCCTGTGAACTGGCATATTCAAGATCAGCTCGAAAATCTCACAATCGTTGCCCCAAGTCCTCCAGCATCCGGCGGCGCGTCGGTCCAATCTTCGACGAATGAAGTGCGCGCGAGAATCGCCCGAACCGTTTCGCGCTGCACACCGATGCCTTTACCGTGAATGATGCGGACGACGCGAAAGCCCTTTCTTTGCGCTTCACGCAGATATTCTTCGACGACCCCTTTCACTTCACGAGGGGGAATCGTGTGCAGGTCGAATACATCTGTGATCTCGATCACAACCGGTTCAGGAAACGGAGATGTATCATTGATGTCGTTTTGCATTTTCACGGCTTCACCCTATAATTTTCTGTGATATTGCAATCTATTATTGAGCTGTTCCCGCAAACTTCGCAGACCTTGCTGAGTTTATCCCGCAAAGGAGTGCACCGTTGGCAATTCGTCTGAGCAGAACTTTCATTCTGCGGAAACTGCATCAGTTGTCTGGCATCATGCCGCTCGGCCTCTTTCTACTGGAACATTTCTATACTAATTCAAAAGCGCTCACCGGTCCGGCTGATTTCAACAATGCGGTTAAGGATCTTCAGTCGATACCTTACATCCTGTTCGTCGAGATCGGCGGCATTTTTATTCCGCTGATCTATCACGCGCTGTATGGTTTGGTGATTACGGTCGAGGCGCGGCCGAATAACCTGAATTATCCTTACCCCCGAAACTGGTTCTACACGATTCAGCGCGTGACGGGAATCATTCTGTTTTTCTTCATTACGTTTCATGTTCTGAATTTTCGG
>QHXG01000220.1 GCA_003222845.1 Acidobacteriota bacterium
GGGTTGTTGGGCACGACGCGCAACGGGCGGCGTCGGTTGGTTCGCTTGCCCCAGCGTGGACTGTGCTCCGATTGTTACTAAAGCGAAAACGAGCAGACAGGCTTTTACAAACGAACTGCGTAATTGCATTGCCAGATCTCCAGTCGAAGAGTTTTTTGCGGCCAATCAAGTCGGAGAGAGTCAGGATTCTGTCATTAAGCGTCCGCAAAAGACAAGTTGGCGAGGACTTGTTCACGACGGGGCGCATTGGCGAGCGTCGTTAGGAGTTTAACCGCAGAGGACGCAGAGTTCCACGCAGAGGTCGCAGAGAAAACGCTCCTCTGCGTTTCCTCTGCAAAAACCTCTCGCTCCTCTGCGGTTAAGCAAAGAAGCTGATAAGAAGCGCAATCATTTTGCAGACTGGCGCTGTCGCTCGGCATCAGTCCACGCGCAAAGGGTTTTCTTATCCTCTTCTGACAGGGTCGATCCGGGATGCAGCGGTGTGTATGAACTGAGCGGCATCACGCCGTCCTGAATTTCATCGCAAATCTGCCGCAATTTCCGGTCTTGCTTATCTCGATCGAGCCGGCCCCACTCCGAAAGATTCAGGGAGTGGCGACCCTCGTTGACGTGATTTGCTATGAACCACGAAATCGGCGCGACATTCGTGTACCACGGCCAGACCGTTTTGTTTGAGTGACAATCGCGGCAGGAACGATCGAAAATTGCAGCCACCTCCGGCGTCATTTGCGTCCTCGCTTGAATCGTTTGTGATTCATCGACCGGCGGATTCGTCCGCGCCGGGCGAACGAATTGCGCTATCAGCAGCAGGCCGACAAGAACGATTGCGAACCACTTTGCCATTTTGAGCGCGATCTTCATACTCTCCTGGCTCGTCGTCTGCGCATCAGCCAAACAGAAATCACGGCAGCAGCTAAAATCAACGGCACTATGATAACCGCCAACCTTCGATTTCCTTTCACCATAACCAGGGTTGTGATGGTGCCGTCGGGAGAGATCTTACGAATACGAGGACTGCCAAGCCGATCTGCGAGCGTCGAAACCTCAAGCGCGGTACTCAGACCATAAGGATTGCCCATGCGCTCCAGCGCGTAAATGTTATTTCCGGAAATGGCAACGCCGACGGGCACCCAGGGCCATGCTGCAGTCGCCATCGCGCTGACGAGGCCGTCAGGCGTGACTTTCATAACTGCTCGCTTCCAATAGTTAGCCACATACACATTCCCTGCGGCATCAACCGCCATGCCCATCGTACGCACCAGACGCTCTTCGCCGTCTTCTGCCATCGCGGCATCTTCACTATGGGCCAACGTTGAGATTGTTCCGTCTGGCGCCACTCGACGTATCGTTTGGTCGTCGCGTAAGTACAGCGATCCATCCGGCGCGCAAATCGCGGAATTAACATGGCTTAATGGTGGTGTCTCCCCGCCTTGACCATCCTGCCGTTCTCGATCGCTGCCCACGATGACTATAACTTTACCAACTGGGGTTCGCTTGGATATTTCCGCCACGTGCTTGGAATGATCGTCCGAATTAATGAAATAGATGTTCGCCTGTCTATCAATGCAAAGAGGTCGGCTGCCTTCCGGAAACTGCTTCGAGTTGAGCACCTCGATCATCGCACCCTGCGGACTGATCTTCCAGATGCCGTCTTTGATCAGGTAAACATAGCCGTCTTCGCTGACTATCAAATAATCCAGATGCACACCGCTGACCACTAGCATCACCGTTCCGTTACTGTTCAGTCTCCAAATGCAATTGTGATATGTATCCGTGAAATAGATGCGACCCTCGCGATCCAAATCAATTCCGGTTCCAACTTGTGCTCCAGCGTCACGCCCGGAGCCGAGAACCATCGCCACGGCTGCAATCGTCAAGACACAAATCCGCCGCTGAAACCCACCTGCTGTCATCCGACTTCCAACTCCCAATAGGAAAACGATGTGACTGTTATTTCGTTAGCAAGGGGAGAAGCATTATCGTGCTTCGAGTTTTAAGTTAGAATCTCGGCGAAACTACGACGATTTCACCAGCCTCGTCTATTCTGTTGTTATGGCTGACTTGTCTATCAACTGCCGGATACGATCGCGTATGCTGGCGTCCTTCTCAGTTTCAAGAATGCGCTTGAGAATCGGTTCGGAAAAACGTCCATGCTCCCGAATCGCTTGCGCCGCCGCCTCGCGAACTTGCCGCGAAGGGTCGCTCAGAAGCTTGACTTGCGCCCGAACGGATTTCTCCATCTCCGGCGTAATGACCTCCGCGCGACCTACGAGCACCCGTACCAAGTCCGCGGGGTGAGGCTCAATCGTGATCGGGAGCACAGCATCCGTTGTTTGCCGCGGCAGAATATAGAACACGCGCGTACCTTCTTCAAACCAACTGTCGCGCCAGGTCTTAATCATTGCCGCCGCCTCCTTTTCGTAAAGGCCAGAAGCACTCAGCGCTTGTTTCAGCTCTTGCAGCAGCGAATCTATATTCTTATCAAGCTTCGGTCGCGGGTAAGTCGCCTCGCCCGGGAAGTCGTCAATCAATTGATATCCAATCTTACCGCCGCGATTCTCGAAAAGAATTACGTGAGCAATCTGATCCTGGCTCGTATTTCTTAAGACCACATTTTGGCCTTCGAGCTTGACCGACAGCGGCAGATCGAAAGTGCCCACGCCACGATAGAACAAAAACTTTTCCTGCTGCACGGCCTTCCCATTAGTGCCGCAGACCTGAACCGGAGCGGCATCGGTTTCACGCGCCGCATAGTAGCGGGTGTTGTCTGAGTAGGCGATGGGAAAATTAAAGTCTGCGCCCGGCATAATTTTCAATCGGCCCCAATCAATGCTGGTGCTGACTGAACGCGCTTGCGGATACCATTCGGTGATCTTGCCTTTAGGAAAATCAACCTTGACCGAAACATCCGTTTCGCTGGCGGAATAGAAGTAAAGAACAGGCGTCTCCATCCGAACCGCGGCCGTCAGATTCGCCTTTGGCTCGTGGCGTAACCCTTCGTCGTGATTCTGAATTGTATAGACAAACTTCGGGAGATCGCTTGCGCCATTCAGTGGTCGCCACTCGAGCGCCACTCCGTCCTTGCCAGCGATCGAGGTAAACGTTCCCCACTCGTGGACGACTAGTCCGCTGGCTGCTGGAACAGGCTTCGCGGCATTCCAACTCGAAGTTTTGATCACGGTGATGACGACTGCGACGGCCAAGATCAGAATGCCAACGCTCGTGATTCTGGATGTAATTCGCGTATTCATGCTTAGGCTATTCCTCTCTTTCTTAATGCTTGGCGTCCACCCCGATGAGCCACTGCTCTCGTGATCTCCGTTGCTCAGGCGAGGCGTCGGCGATTTCTTCAATCTTCACGATTGGACGATCATAACCACTGATGGGAACCGTGATCTGCGATGTCGCACCATCGCGCATCACTTCGACCCGCGCCGTCTGGCCGATGCGCAGTTGCGCCAGCCAGGATCTGAAATCCATCGCCGTCGCTGCCGGACGTCCGTCGAGGGAAACCAGGTGATCACCGGTGTGTAAACCTGCGCGGCCCCAGGCGCTGTCAGGATCGGTGAGTCGAAGTCTCAACGTTGAGTCTCCCGGCGCACTAAAGACAAAGATTCTTTGGTCAGGCTCGGGCTTTCCATCACCGCTGAGCGCGGGTGACCAAGTCACGTGCGTGCGCAAACCGATGGCTCGCAGATAGTGATCAAATTCTATGGGCCGCGCTCCTCGCACGTATGCTTCGAAGAACGAGTGGGCATCACAACCGCAGACTTCGTGCACTGCGCGCTCGATATCGCGACCGGTGATGCCGCGTTGTGGTGTGAACCGATCGCTCAATGTGCGCATCACATCGTCGAGCGAGCGGCGCCCGTGCGTCGCCTCGTGGATCATCAGGTCCAGCATAGTGCCGAGCAAGTTGCCCTGGAGATGCGTGCTGGCAGAATCATCACCAAGCCCGAATGGATCATCAGCCGCCCGGCTCACGCGTTCAGCCGAGATTCGTGAATACCCTGGCGTGAGCAGATACGCCGCGATGTAGGTCTCCAGGTGCGCCACCCGTGTTGGATCAAAGGTTGGAAGCTTCGCACGTCGCAGCAAAAGATCACTAAAGTAGATGGTAACGCCTTCACTCCACCACAGTTCGCCTGTAGGGTTCGCGGGTCGATAGCGGACGCCGACGCGCTCGACCGGGCGCACATGCATCAAATTCCAAGTGTGAAAGTACTCGTGGGCCGTTGTATCAAAGACGCCTGTAAGTCGTTGCGCGAGACTCTGACTTCTCGCGCCGATGGTGACCGATTTAAGATGCTCAAGCGCACCCTGCGCGCCGTCCTGATAGAGAAACGTGTAACTCCGGTACGGTGGCTTTCCGAAGATCTTGAAAGCCTCGGTCACCAGCTTGTGAATTCCCTCGATGAAAGAAGCCGTGTCGAACGTGACGGCATTTGGCTGTGGCAGATATACGATCGTGTGCGGCACACCATTCACAGCGAAGACCCAGCGTTGGAATTGCCCGATAATTATTGGAGAATCGAGCAGCAGCTCAATAGATGATGCCGCGAACGTTCGCGGATCATTAGTGGCATCAAGTCCGGATGCGATTGCCCAGCCCTTGGGGATTTCAAGCGTCAAGAGTGTTGGAGTTGATTCCGCACCGACGACGTACATGAATGAATGCAGATCTCCTATGAGCCCTCCAGTCGGGGAGAGAAACGGCTTCCACGCGGCGCGGGTTGGCGCGGTCTGCGTTGGCAGATGAATGCGGTACTTGACAGTCAGCTCACCGTTCGACGTTTCGACGCGCCACAACGCATCTTCCTCGCGCGTGACTTTGAGCGAAACGCCTCGTGATTCAGCACTGAGATTCTCGACATAGCGCCAATAGCGGTCGTCGTATTCCGGATGCGACGCCATCGCGATCCGGACAATGTTGCCGGCGCCACGCACGCGCATTTCGACTGCGAACCACGACAAATCTTTTTTGTCGACGCGAATTGTATAGGAGATCGACGGTCTTACTCGTTGCCGAGCCAACGATGACTCCGCAGCGGAAGTTAGCAAAACGAGCAGTAGCACCAATATCCACCTGCTACGCAGTTTAATCGCGCCGACATCAGAAGCCACCGATAGAGTTTCGTATTCCATAGCGCCGTGTCTCAAAGCCCGCTGAGAGAATCGTGAGTAACAGATCAGCCCGCGAAGGAATCCGTCGCAAAAAGCCTTTCTCTGTGCAAACTCTGTGATTCTCTGTGTCTCTGTGGTGGAATTACTCGAAAAAGATTCACCACAGAGGCACAGAGGTAACACAGAGAACCACAGAGACTAATTTTCCTACATACTCGTATGAACCTGCTATGGCTTCAGAACCTGCTCTTTTCCATCTTTGTTTACGACTTTCAGGAAATTGCCCAGCCGACGACTCGCATACAGCCGGACGCCGCCTTGCGAATCATCCGAGAGACCGAGTGCTGAACCTTCCTCTGAGGCGGTTAGTTTTACAACCGGACCACTCTTCGGATCAACCATGCGGAAAAGAGTGGTTTCCGGGTAAAGCTTTCCACCAACAGTTTCTGGCCCATGCACCAGGATTTCTGCGCGAACCCGACCCTGACCATCTACGATTTCAAGTGCCCGGCCTCGAAGCACCGGGACGACATCCTGCGCTGTCGTTCGACGGATCTGTGCCAAAAGAAACATGAACAGCAAGAGATTAATCACTGTGAGCCCAATCGCGATCCGTTGAATTCTCATTAGCTCTTTCCTCTAAATGAAGGCGCCAAACCTTTGGACTTACCCATCGGCTTGCCGATCTCTATTTCCCGGACGCCTGGTTGAGATGACGCCTGATGCCGCTGCGAATCGTTCCCAGAAAATCGCGCATGACCTCCGGCAGTGAGTGAGAATCCGAATCAATCCGATCGCGCCATCGTTTCAGCATTTCTTGATCGAGCCGCAATACGCCATCGCGCGTCACACCGTCGGGAGGTGGCACAAGCTCCACCATCCTGGCGTAAACGCGCCCGCGATCATTCTGGTCGACGCGCGACAGTAGATACCAAAGTGTCATCGTGTCTCGCGGCCGCGCCTGATGTAACACAATGTCGAGCGCAGGGACCTTTGACCACTGCGTGTCGTTGGGTTCGAAATCCAACTTCGCCAGCGCGGTGCGAAATAATTCGGAGGCGTCCTCAAAGTAAGGCGTGCCTGGTCCGATGCCGGGCCTGGTCGCACACGCCGCGCCCGCCGGCACTAACGATTCACGATCCTTCAACTGTAAGGCCACCCACCCAAGCGTGACGCGCAACAAGCTATTGCCGGCATCGTCAACTTCGAGCGTGTAAGCGCAACCCAAATCCTCGGCGACTGCGGAAGGCGTGTTCACAAAGAACAGCTTAGGCGGGGCTGAGATACGCGCGCTCATCCGCCCGCGTGCCAGCTCCAGTCGGTGCTCGGTTGGTTGCGTCGCAATCAGACGCACTCGCGTATTCGGATCGACTTCAACTTGGCCTACTTTGCCGATATCAATTCTGGCGCGCGAGGTGTCATCAGTTTCGAGCCATTGGCCCACCGCCAGCTTTCCAGTATCGTCGATGCGATTTGAGTTAATTCGCGGCGCACCGTTCAGCCGCGCAACTTCCCAGGAAGGTCGCGCTTCAGTTCGATGTAGACGCAGCCAGAAGGCCCCGGCAAGAAAAAGCAGCGCGAGGCCGGCGGCGAACGCCAAACCAGGTTTCAGATAACGCGCCAGCGGTAACCTGTCAGAAGCCCGACCAACCGGGGTCCCCACGCGGGCATCCCGCGTGGGGTGGTCGATAGGGAGGGCATCAGGTTGTTGCAGAAGAGCAGTTTCGATCTTTGGCCATATCGAATCAGGCGCCGCAATCAACGGCAGATGTTGCGCCAACTTCGCGCCGAGTTTGATTTCTTCGAACGCCAATCGACAACGAGTGCATCTGATCAGATGCTCGGCAGTCCGCCTTGTGTTTTCGGATGGGAGTTCCCCATTCCAGTAAGCCGAGAGCTGTTTTGAAACGTGATTGCTAAACATCTTCATTCTCCGAACAGTCGACAAGTCTCGACCACCCAAAACCCTATAGACCATAGCGTTGCATTAACAAGGGTCTCGTGGTTACCACTGCGCGTTCTTATCAAGCGCTTTGTGACGGCGTCCCATTCGGCGCTGGCTTGATGCCACTTGCCGTCGTCCCGGTCGCGCCAGATCGTCCCGATGTTGTTGCCATGAAATTTCTCGCCTTCGCCAGGTAGATAGATATAACCCGGCGCGCCGTCGCGACCCGCAACATACCGCACGGTGTAGATCAACTTAAGCTCGCCGCGATCATAATTCGAACGTCTGCCGGGCCATTTCATATAGAAGAAAACTTCATGCGATTGGCTTTGATCGTCCGGCGCCGAAACCACTCCCTTGGACCAATCGATGAACTGAGCGCTCCAGGGATCGAACTTTTTCAAAGTCTCGCGGTTCGTGATAGTTATGGTGTTTGCGTGGTCACTAGTAATTAGAATTCTGTCCGGCGATCCTTTTGAGTACGTAGAAGACGCACCTGCGAAGACGATCAACGCAAGCGAGAATCCAAACAAGATACTTTTAATCACCGACTCCGCCTCCGATTCAAATGCCCACGCTGAAATAACTGGTCTTATTCAAATTGCCCGCGCAGATGCCCCAATCTTTTTGCCAGCGCTTTGTGCCCGCGATTCAAACGCGAAGCAACCGTTCCCTTCGAACAACCGAGCACTGCGGCGATCTCTTCATATGAAAGCCCCTCGACATATTTGAGGAGAATCGGCCAACGCAGCTTAGGTTTTAAGTCGGCGATTGCCGCTTGCACCTGCCCGGCCAATTCTCGTCGTGCATAAGTAGTCGCTTGTGAAATTTGACGTCGACTCGTCTTAGTCAAACCGAATTCTGCCAGCGGCACAAAACGTCTTTGCTTCCGCCGCTCATCCAGACAACAATTGACAACCAGACGATGAAGCCAGGTAGTAAACTCCGAGCTGCCGCGAAATTGCCCGATGCGCGTCATCAGTTTCACAAAGACCTGTTGAGTCACGTCGGCTGCCGCTGAAGAATCGCCGCCCATTGCATAAACCGCGATTGAGTACACACGATCCCTGTACGCTTCAAACAGCAAGCGCAAAGCCTCTCTGTCACCTTGCTGACAGGCTGCGATGGTCTGCCCGTCAATCGGTTCGTTCACCGTTGGCTGCCCCCGGATTACCGCCATTTGCTCGAGCATCAACTAATTAGACGGAGGCCAGTTTAGTTTTCTTCCGCTAGAACGCAAGAAAAAAGGCGGTCTCGGCCGCCTGGTAAGTTCAAAAAGCTTGGAGAATTCTTTTCGCGACTTCGCGGGTCAGTACAGCTTCCTCTGCGCTCCCTGGTGGGACGCTTGCATCTCTGTGTGAGTATTTTCCGCGGGATGATGAATCACCGAGTCACATGAACCAGCATCTCGGTTCCGGACTCGAGCTTTAATTCTTTTCCGCCCTGCATGGCGATCGAACCTGCGCCGCCGGCGCCGCCGAGAATCAAACCGATAGCTGCGCCTTTGCCGCCGCCGGCGATGCCGCCGATGATTGCTCCGGCGGTCGCGCCGATACCGCTGCGCTTGAGTGTTTGTTTGCCGCGACTTTCCGACTGGACGCCGCCTTCTTCGTCGGCGCGATTTCCACTTCCATAGACTTTGGTCACGTAACCGTGCAGCACGCCGTGGCGCTCATCGGGCAGAGTGATCGAATCGAAGGCGAGGTTCATCGTGGTGCGGCCCTGGACTCGGCCAGACTTGACGATCGAACGGATGTGCCCACGCACCATCGCTTCATTGAAGCGCACTGGATCGATCGCAGTCGCGGTGAACTTATCGCCGGCGCGCGATTCTTTGCTCGACAAAGTGTCATTGAGACGAATTTTAAGATTGGTGCCCACCGGAACCAGGACCGGCGCCACCGTTGTAGTAGAGCGCGGCGCGGCGCGGCGCAGACGCGGCTTAGTTCGTTGGGCGTTAACTAATATTGGGAAAGCGAGCAGAACCACGAGAACGATCAATAAACGTTTTGTGTGATTGGATTTCATCAGACTCCTCCTTCAGACGATTTCGCACATCAAAGGGGGCACAGGGGCTTTTCTGTCAGAACCGCCTGCGGTAGCGGGCGGTTGATCTTTATCAATGAACTCGAGTGACAGCTAAGTTCAACCACCCGCTACCGCAGGTGGTACTGACAAGAGTTAAGCCGCAGCTTCGGCGCTGTTCTTAGGCGCTGCGATGACTGCCGTCTGCTCGTCCTCTGCGAACGAACGCTGACGACGCACGGTCCCGTCCGATTCAAAAATGTAAGCGGAAGGCGCCTCACGCATGATGATGTCCTGAAGCCGCATCAAGCCGTAAAGCAAAGCTTCGGGTCGCGGCGGGCAGCCGGGAATGTAAACGTCGACAGGAATCGTGCGATCGACGCCCTGCATCGTTGAATAAGAATCGAACGGCCCGCCCGTCGAGGCGCAGGCGCCCATCGCAATCGCCCATTTTGGTTCCGGCATTTGATCGTAAACGCGACGCACCACCGGGCCCATCTTCAAAGTAACCGTGCCGGCAATGATTATTAAATCGCTTTGGCGCGGGCTCGGACGAAACACGCCGGCGCCGAAACGATCGATGTCAAAGCGTCCCGCGCCCGTCGCCATCATCTCAATCGCGCAACAAGCCAGACCAAACGTCATCGGCCAGATTGCCGACTTGCGCGCCCAATTAACGCCGAATTGCGCCAGCTTGGTGTCGAGCACGGGCGCGACCATCTTGCGACGCACGAAGTTCGTGATCGAATCGACGGTGGTTAGAACAAATCCTTCGTTGTGTTCAGCCATAGACCATTGAGGATTTCCGATTGCCAATTGCCGATTTGCCGTTCGGACTGCGTTTGAGCGATTCCGAAGCTGACTTTCGCGAACTTGCCATTATTTTCGCCAGTTCGTTCGCCTCATCCAAGAGCGGTTGAACCAAAGGCAGCTTTAGCAATCCGTCTTCGATGATCACTTCCATCCAAAACGCGCTCTCGTCTGCTTCTTCTTCGACGATGCCGATCTTCGCAATGAACTCCCGCTTAGATCGGGCGCGACAGGCTGCCCGATAGTTCGATCCAACAGATGTGCCCGAACGAGCAAGCTGTCCTCCGACAATTCTTCCTCGCACATTGTCGGGTAAAGCAGCGACAAGTTTGAGAACTCGTAACGCAAATTGCTTAGTGCGCTTTTTCAAATCATCGGAGTTCATGAGCGATTGTCCCAATGTCAACGCCAATCGGCAATCATCAATTGGCAATCGACAATGTCTAAACCCATTCCAGCGCGCCTTTGCGCCAGGCGTAATACAGACCTACAACCAAAATCCCAATGAAGACAAACATCTCGACCAGCGCAAACTTGGTGAACGAAAAATCATCGCCCATGAAAATGATTGCCCAGGGCAGCAGAAAGATCGTCTCGACGTCGAAAATCAAAAATAGCATCGCGACGATGTAATACCGCACGGTAAAGCGATCGTGCGCACCGCTTTCCGGATCGATGCCGCATTCGTATGGCCGCATCTTGTCTTTCTGATATTTCAAAGGCCGCAGAAACCGACCCAAAACCAACGGTAAAACTGGAAACACGATCGCAAAAACAAAAAAGACCATCACCGGCAGATACGCCGTGCTTGGTCCACCAATGTTATGCACAGTCGTGGTCGTCGCTTGTAGCAAGAGCATCGCGCTTTTGAAATGTATTCTGAAAATAGCCGACGCGAAAATATTAAGTGGCGCGAGAGATCAATGTCAATGAAGCGTCACGGCACGAGGTCAGTACCGGGAGCGGTAGCGACCGGGTTGATCTAGCCGTAGACACTCCTCTGAATCTCTCGAAGATAACCCGCTCGCTATCGCTCGAGTTTCGGTATCAATGTCGATGATGCCGACCAACGCTTGCGGCTTCGCCGCCCGTTTGCAATCTTAATCTTTTCAATCGGGGCTACGCCCCAATGATCGGCAGGGCGTAGCCCTTTGTTAATTCTTCGCCTGCCGGAAGGCCGCAGGCCTTCCGCACATCGAGCGGCAAAGCCGCGCGTTACAGTACCGCGAGCGGTAGCGACCGGATCCTACGATCAGCTTGGATTAGCAAAAGTGAAAGCTGTTTATTCGCGAGCTAAAGGGACGCCGTCGCTACTAGTGTAGTGGTTGCGACGAAGCGATGAGCAATGTTGTCCACCATCACACCGAAGCCTTCCAAGGTTCTCACCCCAAGCAGAGTCATGTCCCCCGGTTCGGCAAAGACGACTTCATCGTTGGTTTCGTAGCCTTCGGCGCTGAGAATCGCGTAACCGACTTCACGCTCAACCTTCTGCTGTGTGGCGGTGGAGAACATCCGCTTTCGACGCGGCGTGATCCCCACCGAAGTCAAAACATCTGCGGGCAGCCAGGTGAGTTCAGATCCACTATCCACCAATGCCGGAATCGGTTGAGTACTAAGTTCCTCGCGTTTCGGATTGCGAGCGACAACATTGACCTTAAACGCGCTCATGTTTTGAAGATTAAGCCGTTCTGTACGTATCGGCAAGACGGAGCAAGTTACTTGGCTAACGGTGGCGCGTTTCGCCCGCAAGCAAATCGATGGCGTGATTAAGAACCGGCTTGATTACGGCAAAGCTTTCGCGCACAGCTTTGGGCGAGCCGGGAAGATTGAGGATCAGTGTTTGAGATCGAATGCCGCTGACGCCGCGCGAAATCATGGCCATCGGAGTGTTCTTCAGGGTTTCGATGCGCATCGCTTCGGCCAAGCCTGGGGCCTGGCGTTCGATAATGCGTTGCGTGGCTTCCGGCGTGTTGTCGCGCAGGCCGAAACCGGTGCCGCCGGTGGTAATGATCAGGTTTACGTCAGGTCGATCGGCATAGGCGCGCAACTTGTCGGCGAGCGGTTCGAGATCGTCGGTGAGAATTTCTTTCGCGACGATGTGGGCGCCTATTTCTGTCAGCAGTTCAATGAGCGATTCGCCGGATTTGTCTTCGCGCTCACCGCGCGCGCAGGCGTCGCTGGCGGTGATTACGACTGCGTGGATTTTGGCCATCAGGTTAGGCGGGCATGCTTTGTTGCCGAGCCCAGGCTCGCACTTTCTTGAACCATTCGAGTCGCGAGAGCGTGCGGCCTTCGGAGATGAAGTTTTCTAAAACCTCTGTGCTTATGAAGGGTAGGGCCGCGCTGACGTTAGATTTGCGGTAGCCGTCACCTGAGCGAATCAGAATCTCCACGTTTTCTCCGTCATAGCGCCAGACCTCGGGTACGCCAAGCTGGGCGAAGATCGAATCTTTGTGGAGTGACGAACCGGTGATATCAACCTCAAAGACAATTTCCGGAGGTGGATCAGCAGGCAGATCAAGGCGATCTTTCCCACGCACCAAGTCTGCCTTCTTAATATAAAAACAAACGTCTGCCTCGAATCCACGTTCGAATTCTTCGCGCTTAAAGGTAGTTGAGCCCAAATCCTGGATTTCGATTTGCAATTCCTCGGAGATGACACCAACAAAGAGCGTGATCGTCTTACTGGCGTTTTCGTGTTTGGCTTGGGGGCTCATGATTTCGAGGTCTCCTCGGTCGTAGGTGAGGCGCGGCGCGCTGCAATCAGCGAGATCTTCGAGCAGGCTCTCGTAGGTTTTCCAGCTAACCTTGCGCAGCAGGACACGCGACTCCACCGGTTCTGCGGCGATTGCGGTTTTCGATTCTTCCAATGTCGCTGCCATTGTTTTAATTACACTCTCTTCCAGCGCAAGCTGTGAGATAACGTTAGTCGTTTTCAAAAGAGTCCTTAATCTCTCGACGAGCCAGGCCGTCAAGAGATTAAGCTACTTTGGAAGCATTGCGGCTCGTTTGCACCTGTCGCAGTCTTTCGTCACAGGCCATTTTGATCCAGGCTTGGCGCGTAATGCCCACAAGCTTGCATTCTTCGTCTATCATCCTGAGTAAGCGCAACGGCAAATCGATATCGACTCTTTGCTTGGCTACATGTTCACCTGTGAAGTGCTCTGAGACATCTTCGCCCCGGTGTGCTTTCTTAGCGATGCGTTCGATGTCTTCCGCTTTACCGCGTTTCGTGTTCATAAATATCTTCTGCCGCTTTGCTTCATCCCAACGGATTCTCATTATAGTACAGGTTTCGTCGCGTGTGAGTTAGCAACCGCTAGATCGTAGGCTTCCCTACGAAACGCCGACCGCTTTACCGTGCAGTTCCTGCAATGCATGCACTTCGATCTCTTTTTGGTTCGCGCGCGAGCCCAGAGCCTCGACCAGCGCATGCGCCCCGGTCATCGTCGTCACGCAGGGCACGTTGTATTGCAGAGCGGCGCGCCGGATTGCCTGTTCGTCATAATGCGAAGTGCGGCCCAGCGGAGTGTTGATTACCAGAGCGATCTCGCCCTGCTTGATGTGATCGGCGATGTTCGGACGGCCTTCGTTGACTTTGAAGACCGTCGCGCATTCGAGGCCGACTTCGCGCAGACGCGCGGCCGTTCCGATGGTCGCCATCAGATCAAATCCGAGACGAGAAAGCCTGCGCGCCAATAATACAGCCTGACCCTTATCTGCCTCGTTAACGCTGATGAATGCGGTACCGTTCTCAGGCAGTTCGAGACCTGCGGCAGTCATCGCCTTCGCGTACGCTTCGCCGAAACTTTCGCCAATGCCCATGACTTCGCCGGTCGAATGCATCTCCGGACTCAAAACCGGATCGACGCCGGGAAACTTCGCGAAAGGGAACACGGGAGATTTGATATAGAACCGATCGACTGTCAAATCTTCGGGCAAGTCAAAGTCTTTCAGCTTGCGACCAGCCATCACCAGGGCGCCGATGCGTGCGAGCGGAACGCCCGTAGCTTTTGAAACGAATGGCACGGTGCGCGAGGCGCGCGGATTCACTTCGAGCACGTAGACTCGATCGTCTTTAATAGCGAACTGGATGTTCATTAAGCCTTTGACCGTCAAAGCGGTCGCGAGTCTGCGAGTATAGTGACGCATGGTCTCGAGATGTTCTTCCGCAATGCGCACCGGCGGCAACGCGCACGATGAATCGCCGGAATGGATGCCCGCTTCTTCGATGTGTTCCTGAATGCCGGCAATGACACATGCGCTATCATCAGCCAAAGCATCAACGTCGAACTCCGCAGCTTGCTCCAGGAATTTGTCGATCAAGACCGGCCGATCGTGAGAGAAATCTACCGCCGTGCGCATGTATTCATCGAGACTGTCTTCGTCGTAAACGATCGCCATCGCGCGCCCGCCCAGAACGTAGCTGGGCCGCACCAATACTGGATAGCCCACGCGTTCAGCGATCAGCCGGGCGCCCTCGATTGAAACCGCCGTTCCGTTCTCGGGTTGAGGAATGCCCAATTCACTTAGGAGCGCGCCGAAGCGCTTGCGATCTTCGGCGAGGTCGATCGAGTCGGGCGACGTGCCAATGATTGGAACACCGGCTTCGTGCAGACGCATCGCCAGATTCAAAGGCGTCTGTCCGCCGAATTGGACGATTACTCCAGTGGGCTTTTCGACATCGACGATGTTCATGACGTCTTCGAATGTGAGCGGTTCGAAGTACAGACGATCGGACGTATCGTAGTCGGTCGAGACGGTTTCGGGATTGCAGTTGACCATGATCGTTTCGTAACCCGCTTCGTGCAGCGCAAACGAGGCGTGGCAGCAGCAATAGTCGAACTCGATGCCCTGGCCGATGCGGTTGGGTCCCGAACCGAGAATCATGATCTTCGGCCGATCTGTTGGTTGCGCTTCGTCTTCTTCTTCGTACGTCGAGTAGAGATAAGGTGTGTAGGATTCGAACTCGGCGCCACAGGTGTCGACGCGCTTGTAAACCGGAATCAATCCGAGCTGTTTGCGGTAGGCGCGCACTTCGTCTTCGCTTCGTTTCGTCAAGTAGGCGAGGCGGCGATCGGAGAGCGCGGCTTCTTTGAATGCGCGCAGAAGATCAAATGGGATGTTCTCAAGGACGGGAGGTCTCGTGTCAGAACCGCGAGCGGTAGCGACCGGATCAGAAATCCCAATCGATCTATTCGATCCCATCGCCACCGCTCCGGGTTCTGACACCGCCGGGACACTCTCAACTTCGCGCTGAATCTCCATCACCTGCTTGAGCTGATCGAGAAACCATGGATCGATGCGCGAGAGGCGATAGATTTCTTCGATCGACCATCCGTCCTCCAGCGCGTAAGTGATGTAAGAAAACCTTTGCGAGTTAGGCCGTGCGAGTTTTCTTTGCAGTTCGTCGTTCGGAACGTTTTCGAGCCGCAGAGGCTTAACCGCTTCCAGCGAACGCAGACCTTTGAACAGCGATTCCTTGAACGTGCGGCCGATGGCCATCACCTCGCCGACTGACTTCATCTGTGTGCCCAGCACATCTTCGGCTTCCCGAAACTTTTCAAAGTTCCACTTCGGAATCTTCGTGACAACATAATCGATGGTCGGTTCAAAGGAAGCCGGCGTTTTCTTCGTGATATCGTTGGGAATCTCGTCAAGCGTATAACCGACTGCCAGCTTGGCCGCAATCTTCGCAATCGGAAATCCGGTGGCCTTCGACGCCAGCGCTGACGAACGCGACACACGCGGATTCATTTCGATTACGCGCATCTCGCCATTGTCAGGATTGACGGCGAATTGAATGTTCGAGCCGCCTGTTTCAACGCCGACTTTGCGGATGATCGTGATTGCCTGATCGCGCATCTGTTGAAATTCGCGATCGGTTAAGGTTTGCGCCGGCGCGACGGTGATCGAATCACCGGTGTGTACGCCCATCGGGTCAAAGTTCTCGATCGAACAGATGATCACGACGTTGTCAGCCAGGTCGCGCATCACTTCCAGTTCGAATTCCTTCCAACCGAGAATCGATTCTTCGATCAAAACTTCGTGAATCGGCGACGCCGCGAGCCCATGGCGCACAATCTCTTCGAACTCTTCCGGATTGAATGCCGTGCCGCCACCCGTGCCGCCCAACGTGAACGAGGGACGGATGATCGCCGGATAGTCCGTTTCCTTCACAAACGCTTCGGCTTCGGCCCAGGATGTAGCGAATCCTCCACGCGGCATTTGCAACCCGGCTTCGTCCATCGCCTTCTTGAAGAGCATGCGATCTTCAGCGATCTTAATCGCTTCGCGCTTCGCGCCAATCATTTCCACGCCGCATTCATCGAGCACACCGGCGTCGGACAGGGCAATGGCCAGATTCAACGCCGTCTGTCCACCGACAGTTGGAAGCAAGGCGTCAGGTCGTTCACGTTTGATGATCGCCGAGACTGATTCAACGGTGAGCGGTTCGATGTAAGTACGATCCGCCATCTCGGGATCGGTCATGATCGTCGCCGGATTCGAGTTGACGAGAACGACCTCGTATCCTTCCTGTCGCAGAGCCTTGCAGGCTTGCGTGCCTGAATAATCAAACTCGCACGCCTGACCGATGACGATCGGGCCGGAACCGATGATCAGAATTTTGTGAATGTCAGTGCGTTTAGGCATCTGAACTAGCGAACGCTCATCAACTAAGACTTGATTAAGGTCGAAACATTTTACATAACTATGCGTCGGAGACGAACTCGGCCGGCAATTATGAAGACAGCCTATTTTCTAACCGCGCTTTTTTTGGTTGGCATGTTCTCGATTTCGAAGTGAACGGCATGATTGGCGAGCCCCAACTGGCGGTAGTTTGCAGCGGCTGAGTCCACCCGGAAACGTAAACATTTCCTCGTGAATCTATACCGACACCGCCGCCAACGTCGTTGCCTGGTCCACCTAAAAAGGCATTCCACTGCAGAACTCCTGTTGGACTGAGCTTCGCCACGAAGGCATCCCCATATGCTCCTGAGAATGCGCGGACGGGCGTCCCCCACGAGCTATGGCAGCAGTCTCCTTAGAGCGACTACTCTAGTGCTTCGCTTTCAATTTGTGACAAGCCTTTTTCGACTAAGAAAGTGGCAACTTCCGCTGGTGTGACAGGCGTTCCTCGTTCCTCTAGTTGATCGGCCAGCCGACTTAATGCCCTCCAGGTTTCTGCCTTAAATTGAATCGAGCGTTCAATGGTTGGCTCGCTTTGACCGGAGGCACCGTCTTCAGACAGATGCCGCTCTTCCAAGCAGTCCCTCAGTTGCAGAAGGTCCAAAGGACCAGAAACACTGGCTCCCAACTCAATCAAAATGTCTGGTTGCAAGAGTCCTTCGAGGTGATCAATTTGTGTTCGGTCGGACATTTTTCATTCCTCAAAAATGTGTGAATCCATAATACACACCGTCAATAACCACGCCAACCTCGCCTTGCTTCGCTTCCCTGCCGAGACGCAATAGGAAAGCCTTCATGCTGAGCATGGCCGCGTCGGTTAGATCCGCGGGATTCACGAACGAAAGAATCATCACCGTTGTTTCAAACAGCGGCGCGCCGCCGCGCTCGTCATCACGCCATACACCTCTACCAGGCGGAAAAGCAGTTCCGCCACGAAAGGCTTGCCCAATGATTCGCAAGCCTTCATCAACCCAGTAGTCTTGATCGATATCGTCGCCGTCGCGATTCTTGCTCGGGACAAACAGCACTACCTGTGAACTGCCCTCCGGCTTATCGGCTTGCAAGATGTCTGCGATCTCAGCCACAGTTTGAAATGCTCCCCTTCCGAATCCCTCACGGCTTTTGCCGAGAACTAAGAGCCTCCAAATGCTTTCTTGCTTCGACCGCTTCTGGACTATTGGGATAGCGTTTCAGGATTTCACGCCAGGCGGCGCCGTCGTAGGAAAACTTTTTTGTTGCGCGATCGAACTGGAAGGTGATGCCTTCGCGGTTGTAGCGATCGAGGCCGCTGTAGTTCAGGTAGTAACTGAATTCGGGCGCGCCGTCTGTTGGCAATTCGTTCCGGTTGAATCGACGCTGGGCGGCTTGGGAGAGTTTTTCTGCTACATCGTCTGCTTCGCTTGCGTACATTGCGAGCACTTTCGGGACTAGCGGCGAGCGTGGGAAGGCATCGAGAAAAGTCCTCGCGCGCACGATGCGATCGAACTCGTCGGAGTTTTCAATCAAAGTCAGAAGTCTGCGGTCGTCTCCTCTGCGCCAGGGCACGACCACGGCGTCGCTTTGCAGCCAGCCGTAAGTCTTTCGGCTAATCGCGACGCGATAGAAGGTCAATCCGTCGCTAGTGGGCTTTCCGCCTCGAATCGAGACCAGGTGTCCGCGGCTTAATCGTTCGATCAGCTTGGACCTTAGGTTCGGTGCTGAGCGTAAGGCGGCCAGACGTTCATCAACTACGACTGCGACCCGGCCGCCGGGAGGAACTCGTTTCTTGCGGGCTTGGGCGGTTGTCGGAGTTGACTGAAGCAACAACAGCGCGATCAAGAGTCCGATGGCGTTAACTGTGGAGGCGTAGTCTCCCAAAGATCTTACGTGCGCCAAGGTAAGGGGGAGCCTTACAGAAGTGGGCGGCGGCGAAGCCGCGAGAGCACTTATGGTCAGCTTTTTGATTGATTTGGCGAACATGATCTTGCTCCTTTTGCAAAGTGAGGTTGCGAAGGGGGCAAACTTGCGAAAGCGCGAATCGGGAAGCTTTGCAAGAAGTGCAGGCAGGATGCCTGTGGTCCGCACGCAGGATGCGTGCGCTCCGGTGCGCTCCTTAGCTCAACGAATCGCGCGGCGGCGAGTTGCGACCGCAACCGTGGGATTAAGTTTCACGCGAGCTTCGGCAGCGGCGAGTTGCTTGCTGATTGCCGCGTGGTGAAAGTGACAGATCGCGACGGCGAGCGCATCCGCGGCGTCGTGTGGTTCGGGTATGGCCTTCAGTGATAGGAGCACTCGCACCATTTCCTGAACTTGATGTTTGTCTGCGTTGCCGTAACCGGCAATGGTTTGCTTGACTAGTCGCGGCGAGTATTCGCTGATTTCGAGCGCGGCACGTTCCGCCATCAGCAAGGCGACGCCGCGCACCTGGCCTAACTTCAGAGTTACCTTGGGATTCGTGGCGTAGAAGACCTCTTCGATCGCGCAGCCATCAGGCTTGAGTCTGTCAATTATTTCTTCCAGGCCCTGACTGATTTTTAAAAGGCGCGAAGAGAAGCTTGCCGCTGTCGATAATCTTATCGCGCCGAACTCGACCAGACGGTACTTGCGCCCGTCACCATCGCCTTCGACAACTCCCCAGCCGGTTGTTTCACTGCCAGGATCGATTCCGAGAACGCGCACGGCGCGGAATCTAACATAAGGCCCGAGGGAATGTCATTACGAAAAATGCCAAAAATTTGCATACGGACAC
>QHXG01000534.1 GCA_003222845.1 Acidobacteriota bacterium
CGTGGTTTTGACGTTGCCTTTGCTGCTCCTGGCCATGAGTGAGTTTATTCCCGGCGATCCCTTGCGCGGTATCTTTACTCCCCGATCGCTTGCGTGGATTTCACTCGCGCTGGCTTCGCCCGTGGTGCTTTGGGGTGGTTGGCCTTTCTTCGTTCGCGGTTGGCAGTCGATGCTGAACCGCAGCCTCAACATGTTCACGTTAATCGGACTCGGCATAGCTGTGGCTTCCGCATACAGCGTGATTGCAGTGCTGGTGCCGCAAATTTTTCCGGCGTCCTTTCGTGACCGGATGGGAAATGTGCCGGTCTATTTCGAAGCCGCAGCCGTCATCACCACGCTGGTTCTGCTCGGTCAGGTGCTCGAATTGAAAGCGCGCAGCGCGACCAGCGCGGCGATTAAAGCGTTGCTGGGCCTGGCCCCGAAAACAGCGCGGCGAATTGCAGAGGACGGCAGCGAGCACGACGTTCCTCTCGATCAAGTCAAACAGGGCGATCGTTTGCGGGTTCGTCCCGGCGAGAAGATTCCTGTGGACGGCGTGGTTACGGAAGGCGCGAGCACGGTCGATGAATCGATGGTCACCGGCGAACCGATTCCGGTCGAAAAGAAAGCCGGCGATCGCGTCGTTGGCGCCACCGTAAACGGGACCGGCTCGTTTTTGATGAAAGCGGAACGAGTTGGTGCTGAAACTTTGCTGGCGCAGATCGTGCAGATGGTTGCAGAAGCGCAGCGCAGTCGCGCGCCGATTCAAAAACTTGCTGACGTAGTGTCAGGCTACTTCGTGCCGGCTGTAATTCTGATCGCAATCGTAACTTTTTTGGTTTGGGCTACCTTTGGGCCACAACCGCGCATGGCTTACGCGATCATCAACGCGGTTGCCGTACTGATCATCGCCTGCCCATGCGCTTTGGGTCTGGCGACGCCGATGTCGATCATGGTGGCCACCGGCAAGGGGGCGCAAGCGGGCGTGTTGTTCAAGAACGCGGAAGCAATAGAAGTGCTTCGCGAAATTAACACGCTCGTCATCGATAAGACCGGCACGCTTACTGAAGGCAAACCAAAGCTCATCACAGTCATACCGGTTAACGAAATAAGCGAAAAGGAACTCCTGCGTCTGGCCGCGAGTCTCGAGCGCGGTAGCGAACATCCCTTGGCGGCAGCAATCGTTGCCGGCGCCGAGGAGCGCGAAGTCGAACTCGCGAAGACCGAAGTATTCGAGTCTATTACCGGCAAAGGCGTCAAAGGCCGGATCGATGGCCGCTCGGTGGGTCTCGGCAATCGAGCCTTCGTCGAGGAACTCGGAATCGATGCCGGCTCGCTCGCGTCTCAAGCCAAAAAGTTTCGGACTGATGGTCAGACCGTCGTATTCGTGACTCTTGATGCACGTGTAGCGGGTTTGCTCGGAGTCGCCGATCCGATCAGACAGACTACGCCGGAAGCGATCAAACAACTGCATGAACATGGAATCAAGATCGTCATGCTGACCGGCGACAGCAACACGACTGCACAGGCAGTTGCGAACGCTCTGAGTATTGATGAAGTGGTGGCCGAGGTCCTGCCGAACGAGAAAGCCGCGATCGTGAAGCGTTTCCAGAGTGAAGGCCGCCGGGTCGCGATGGCGGGCGATGGCATCAACGACGCACCGGCATTGGCCCAGGCTGATGTAGGAATTGCGATGGGAAGCGGTACCGACGTCGCGATGCAAAGTGCCGGCGTCACCTTAATCAAGGGAGATTTGCGCGGCATCGTGCGCGCCATTCGTTTAAGCCAAGCAACGATGCGCAATATCAAACAGAATCTCTTTTTCGCTTTTGTCTATAACTCGATTGGCGTGCCTATTGCCGCGGGCGCGCTCTATCCTTTTTTCGGAATTCTGTTGAGTCCGATGATCGCCGCGGCGGCCATGAGCTTTAGCTCAGTTTCCGTCATCGCCAACGCTTTACGCTTGCGACGAATGTCTCTTTAGATTGTTAAAGACTGGGATTCTGGTTTTGTTCCATTAGCCGGTGAGCGCTGCCTGTGCGTGCGTGGATTTTCCGACGCTCAACTCAATTGGGAATGCCTTCGCGCGCTTGAGCGGGCGCGCCACCAACACCGGGCACGGCGCTTGTCGTAGCACTCGATCGACATTCGAGCCGAACAGCGCGCGCATGCCGAAACCTGCGCCATGCGCGCCGAGGCAGATCAGATCGATGTCGTTACTCTCTCCGTAGTTCAGAATCTCCCGATAAGGCTGGCCTTCGCTGACTGCATGTCTGACCTGACACCATAAATGCGCCTCTGCGGGCACCGCTTGTTGCAACTGCCGCGCGGCCTTGTGATAAGTGCCCTCCTGTCTCAGCGGATACCAGGAGATTTCCGGTTCGTTAAGCGTGGATGGCGGCAACACATGTAACAGATGCAACTCTGACTGATACTCCTGGGCGAATGTCAATGCAGCATTAAGAGCCAATTCCGAGTGATCGGAAAAGTCGTAGGCCACCAGAACTCGCTTCAAATTAATTTCGCGAGTAGTAGCGCCGACCCAATCCCTTTCATCGTGATGCGTAACCAGCACCGAACATGGGGCCGTCCGGCAAACTGATTCGGCCGTCGATCCGAGCAGCGCCGCCAGATGTGGTCTTCGCCGCGAGCGCATCACTATTAGATCGACGCCGTGCTCGGCCGCATAGTTGGTGATTGCCGTTCCCGCGTCATCGCATGTTTCGACAACTCGCTCCCAGTCGATAGTTGAGAGTTCGGCGATTTCAAGCCGCTGAAAGATCGACTGTTCGAGCGAGGCCTTTACCTCGCTCTGCGCGATTACACCATTGCCGTTTGCAGGTTTGCAGTGAAAAGCGATTAGCTTAGCATCGTACGTACGTGCCAGCGCCAGCGCGAAGCGCAACGCGCCATCCGATCCGGATGTGAGCGCGGTGGGACACAGAATGCGTTTGATCGTCATTAGTCTTGATCCAAACTGTTCTGCGCTCATCTTCTTGGCAGAAGCTACGCCGCAATGTGCAACACACGTGCCGAGCAAACATGGTCCTAAATTCTAAAGGAAACGCGCGTACGGAACAGGAGGCTGCGAAAACTTCCCCATTCAGCGTGTGAAAGGTCGCAGCGACGCGATCGTTCTCTGGACCTCGCCTGATTTTTCTTCGGATCGGAATAAAGGAGAGAACCGCGGTACGACTAACTGTTCGCCCTCACAATGGCTGCAGCCTCTGTCACAGGAAGGCGTGTTTCGCTCCGAGGCTGCCAGGGACGAGATGCGTGACCATCCGCGTCGGCCCACGTACCCGACAGCGAGGAGTAGCACAAAACCGACCACGATTACCTGCCAATCAAACATTTCAATCCTAGCTAAAGCCCAACAGGCGCCCGCCCTGATACGTAACGAATGAAGCTAGATACGCCAGCACCAGCATGTAGCCAACCATGAGCAACGGCCAGCGCCAGGAATTGGTCTCGCGACGGACGATTGCCACCGTCGACATGCACTGACATGCGAGCAGGAAGAAAAGCATCAGTGATATTCCGACGAGCGGTGTCCATACGGGCGAGCCATCGGGACGCTTTGCATTTTGCATCGCGCCAACTAACGACGAAGATTTATTATCGGAGGTCTCACCGACGTTGTAGACGATACTCAGCGTCGAAATGATCGTCTCGCGCGCGGCGAAAGATGAAATCAGGCCAATGCCGATCTTCCAGTCGAACCCCAGCGGTGCGATCACAGGTTCGATCATTCGCCCGGCCCTGCCGGCAAAACTATTTTGGATTTGCTGGCTGGCGGAGTCT